>NZ_JBJZON010000007.1:0-266530 GCF_047200735.1 Pseudonocardia oceanicola | reverse complement strand
GCCGCGGTCTTTGAGCATGCCAGTTGCTGGCGTATCGAGCCCTTCCGCGACCGCGGTCGCGCTGAGCGAGCTGTGGCTGACGTAGAGACCGGATGCGATCGGGTCAGGGCGTGGTGGTGGCGCGTGTCTCCGGGCCGTCAAGAGTGCGTCAATTTCGTCGGTCAGGGCGTCAAGGTTGTGTTCGCACGGCTTCCGGGGATCGCGGGAGGGATCAGACTCGCCGTCGGCGTCGCCGGAGGGGCCGGCGGCCGTGGTCGGAGGAGTGGTCCGGTGGCCGATGTGCTCTACGCACTGTTGCTGGTCGGCGGGTTCGCCGTGCTGGTGCTGTGCCTGCGCGGTCTGGAGCGCCTGTGAGTACCGCTGACGTGGTGACGAATGTGGTCGGCGGCGTGGTCGCGCTGGCCCTGCTCGTCTATCTGGTGGTGGCCCTGCTGCGTCCGGAGCGGTTCTGATGCGTCCCGACGTGCTCGTCTCCGCGGAGGGACGGTCGTGAACGACACCGTCGCCGGCCTGTTCCAGGTTGGCTTGCTGCTGGTGCTGCTCGCGGTGGTCTACGTCCCGTTCGGGGACTACATGGCCCGGGTGTTCACGAGCGAGCGGGACTGGCGGGTCGAGTCGGCGCTGTACCGGCTGGTCCGGGTCGATCCGGCCTCCGGTCAACGCTGGTCGACCTACGCCGCGGGTGTGCTGGGCTTCTCGTTCGTCTCGATCGTGCTGCTGTATCTGCTGCAGCGCCTGCAGCCGCTGCTGCCGATGGCCTTCGGGCGGGACGCCGTCGCGCCGTCGATGGCGTTCAACACCGCGGTGTCGTTCACGACGAACACGAACTGGCAGTCCTACGTCCCCGAGCAGGTGCTCGGCAACACCGTGCAGATGGCCGGGCTGACCGTGCAGAACGTGGTGTCCGCCGCGGTCGGTATCGCCGTGGCGATCGCGCTGGTCCGGGGCTTCGTCCGGCCCGGCGCCGACCGGATCGGCAACTTCTGGGTGGACCTGACCCGCGGGGTGGTCCGGATCCTGCTGCCCTTCTCCTTCGGGGCGGCGATCCTGCTGATCGCCATGGGGGTGACGATGTCGCTGCGCTCCGGCGTGGACGTCACCGGCGTCGACGGGGCCACCCAGACCCTGCCGCTGGCCCCGACCGCCTCGCAGGAGGCGATCAAGGAGCTCGGCACGAACGGCGGTGGGATCTTCAACGCGAACTCGTCGCACCCGTTCGAGAACCCGAACGCGCTGTCGAACCTGTTCGAGATCTTCCTGCTGCTGGTGATCCCGGTGTGCCTGACCCGCACGTTCGGCACGATGCTCGTGGTCGGGTCCGCAGGCTCCGCCTCCGCGGCCGGCAACCGCCGCCAGGGCACCGTGCTGCTGTCGGTGATGGGCATGCTGTGGGCGGCGATGCTCGCCCTGGCGTGGTGTGCCGAGACCCACCCCAACGGCCCGGCCACGCTGACCGCCGGCGGGGCGCTGGAGGGCAAGGAGGTCCGCTTCGGCATCCCCGCGTCGGTGCTGTTCGGGGTGTCCACGACGGGGACCTCGACCGGCGCGGTGAACTCGATGCACGACAGCTGGACCGGCGGGGGTGGCGGTGTGCCCCTGCTGAACATCCTGTTCGGCGAGGTCGCGCCCGGCGGGGTGGGCGCGGGCCTGTACGGGATCCTGGTGCTGGCGGTGATCGCGGTGTTCCTGGCCGGGCTGATGGTCGGGCGCACCCCGGAGTACCTGGGCAAGAAGCTCGGCCGACGCGAGGTCACCGCGGCCGCGGTGGCGATCCTGGCCATGCCGACGCTGGTGCTCGTCGGCACGGGCCTGGCCATCGCGCTACCGGGCACCCGCGAGGCGCTGAACAACGCCGGGGCGCACGGCTTCTCCGAGGTCCTCTACGCCTTCGCCAGCGCGGCCAACAACAACGGTTCGGCGTTTGCCGGGCTCACGGTGACCGGCGACTTCTTCCAGGCCGCCCTCGGGTTGGCGATGCTGCTCGGCCGGTTCGTGCCGATCCTGGCGGTCCTCGCCCTGGCCGGGTCGCTCGCGCAGCAGCGCCGGGTCGAGCCGGGCGCGGGCACGTTGGCCACGGACAAACCCCTCTTCGGGGTCCTCGTGGGCGGCACCGTCGTGCTGGTCGCCGCCCTCACCTTCTTCCCGGCGCTCGCGCTGGGCCCACTCGCGGAGGCACTGGCATGACACCCAGCCTGGGCACCACGCTGGAACGCACCGCGGAGCACACCGCACCCTCCGGCGGATCGGTGAGGGCGGGGGCGTTCCGGCCCGGGCAGTTGTGGGCCTCGCTGCCCGCGGCCCTGGGCAAGCTCGACCCCCGCGCCCAGCTGCGCAACCCGGTCATGTTCGTGGTCTGGGTCGGCTCGGTCCTGGTCACCCTGGACGCGCTCTGGCAGCCGACGCTGTTCGCCTGGCTCATTGCCGTCTGGCTGTGGTTCACCGTGCTGTTCGCCAACCTCGCCGAGGCCGTCGCCGAGGGCCGCGGCAAGGCCCAGGCCGAGACCCTGCGCCGCACCAAGCGCGACACCGTCGCCCGCCGGCTCCGTGCCGACGGGACCGAGGAACGTGTCGGCGGCACTGAGCTGCGCATCGGCGACCGGGTCGTCGTCGAGGCCGGCGAGACGATCCCCGGCGACGGCGACGTCGTCGAGGGCATCGCCACCGTGGACGAGTCGGCGATCACCGGCGAGTCCGCCCCCGTGGTCCGGGAGGCGGGTGGTGACCGGTCCAGCGTGACCGGCGGCACGACGGTGCTCTCGGACCGGATCGTCGTGCAGATCACCACCAAGCCCGGCGAGTCCTTCGTCGACCGGATGATCGCCCTGGTCGAGGGCGCTGCCCGGCAGAAGACGCCCAATGAGATCGCCCTGACCATCCTGCTCTCCGCGCTCACGATCATCTTCCTGCTCGCCGTCGTCGCCCTGCAGCCGATGAGCGCCTACGCCGGCGGCCCGCAGTCCGTCGTGGTGCTGGTGGCGCTGCTGGTCTGTCTGATCCCGACCACGATCGGCGCGCTGCTCTCCGCGATCGGCATCGCGGGCATGGACCGGCTGGTGCAGCGCAACGTGCTGGCCAGGTCCGGCCGGGCCGTCGAGGCCGCGGGCGACATCGACACCCTGCTGCTGGACAAGACCGGCACCATCACCTTCGGCAACCGGCAGGCCACCGAGCTGATCCCGATCGGCCACGCCACGGTGCCGGAGCTGGCCGCCGCGGCGCGGCTGTCCAGCCTGGCGGACCAAACCCCCGAGGGACGCAGCATCGTCGAACTCTGCTCGCGGGAGTACGGGCTGCCCGCCGAGGCCTCGCCCGAGGAGGCCCGGGCGGAGTTCGTGCCGTTCAGTGCCCAGACCCGGATGTCCGGGCTGGACCTGCCCGGCCGGTCCGTGCGCAAGGGCGCGGCGAGCGCGGCGCAGGAGTTTGGCGGGCCGGCCGACTCCACCGCCTGGGCCGAGGTCTCCCGCCTCGCCGACGCCATCGGCGACGAGGGCGGCACCCCGCTGGCCGTCGTCGAAGCCGCCGCGCCCACCGGCGACGCAGCGCGGGTACTGGGGGTGATCCGGCTGTCCGACGTGGTCAAGCCCGGCATCGCCGACCGCTTCGCCCAGCTGCGCGCGATGGGCATCCGCACCGTCATGGTCACCGGCGACAACCCACGCACCGCGCGGGCGATCGCGGCCGAGGCCGGTGTGGACGACCACCTCGCCGAGGCCACCCCCGAGGACAAGATGGCCTACATCCACCGCGAGCAGGAGGGCGGGCGGCTGGTCGCGATGACCGGCGACGGCACCAACGACGCCCCCGCGCTCGCGCAGGCCGACGTCGGCGTCGCGATGAACACCGGGACGGCCGCAGCCAAGGAGGCCGGCAACATGGTCGACCTCGACTCCGACCCCACCAAGCTGATCGCCATCGTCGAGATCGGAAAGCAGCTGCTGATCACCCGCGGGGCCCTGACCACCTTCTCCGTGGCCAACGACCTGGCCAAGTACTTCGCCATCCTGCCCGCGATGTTCGCCGCGCTGTACCCCTCGCTCGGGCTGCTCAACGTCATGGGCCTGCACTCGTCGCGGTCCGCGATCCTGTCTGCGGTGATCTTCAACGCGCTGATCATCATCGTGCTGATCCCGCTGGCCCTGCGCGGCGTGCGCTACCGGCCGAGCTCGGCGTCGGTGCTGCTGCGCCGAAACCTGCTGATCTACGGCCTGGGCGGCGTCATCACCCCGTTCGTCGGGATCTTCCTCATCGACCTGCTCGTCCGACTTCTCCCCGGGATGTGACGTGCTCTCCACATTGCGCAGGCAGACCGGCACCGGTCTGCGGCTACTGATCGTTTTCACAGTGCTCTGCGGGATCGTCTATCCGCTCGCCGTCTGGGGCGTCTCCCGGGTCCCCGGGCTGTCCGGCCACGCCGAGGGCTCGCTGATCACGCAGAACGGGACCGCCGTGGGGTCGTCGCTGATCGGCATCGACCCCGTGCCGGCCGACCCCGCCGCCGACCCGTACTTCCACACCCGGCCGTCGGCCTCGGCCGAGGGCGTGCTCGGCCCGGCCGACACCAGCACCTCCGGGGGCTCGAACAAGGCCGGCGACAGCCAGGACCTGCTCGCCGCGGTGACCCAGCGCCGCGCGCTGATCGCGCAGCGCGAGGGCGTCGCTCCGGAGGCAGTGCCGACCGACGCGATCACCGCCTCGGCGTCCGGGCTGGACCCGGACATCAGCCCGGCCTACGCCGCGCTGCAGATCGACCGCGTCGCCCGGGTCACCGGCCTGCCGATCGCGCAAGTGCGGGACCTGGTCGCGCAGGCGATCGACGGGCGCATACTCGGGTTCCTGGGCGAGCCGACCGTGAACGTCACCGAGCTCAACCTGGCGGTCGCCGCCGCGCAGCGGCCCGGCGGATGAGCACGGTGGGCGGGCCCGGCATGAACGGGGAGGCGATGACGACGACCGAGCCGAGGACTGGAGCGACCGGGCGACCCCGTGGTGAGCTGCGGATCCATCTGGGCGCCGCGCCGGGGGTCGGCAAGACCTACGCGATGCTCGCCGAGGCCCGCCGCCGCGCCGGTCGTGGGACCGACGTGGTCGTCGGGCTCGTGGAGACCCACGACCGCGCGAAGACCGCCGAGCTACTCGAGGGCCTGGAGATCGTGCCGCGGCGCCCCACCCGCCACGGCGGCGAGCTCGACGTGGACGCCGTGCTGGCCCGCCGCCCCGAGGTGGTGCTGGTCGACGAGCTGGCCCACACCAACGCGCCCGCGCCGGACCCGATGGTCGGCTCCGCAAGCTCCGCCTCCGGCAACGCCAAGCGCTGGCAGGACGTCGAGGAGCTCCTCGACGCCGGGATCGACGTGTTGTCCACGGTCAACATCCAGCACCTGGAGTCGCTCAACGACGTCGTCGAAAAGATCACCGGCGTGCGGCAGCGGGAGACCGTGCCCGATGAGTTCGTCCGCCGCGCCGACCAGATCGAGCTGGTCGACATCACCCCCGAGGCCCTGCGGCGCCGGTTGGCGCACGGCAACGTCTACGCCGCGGAGAAGGTCGACGCCGCGCTGGCCAACTACTTCCAGGTCGGGAACCTGATCGCGCTGCGCGAGCTGGCCCTGCTGTGGGTGGCCGACGAGGTCGACACGGCGCTGCAGCGCTATCGCGCCGAGAAGCGGATCTCCGAGACCTGGGAGACCCGCGAGCGCGTGGTCGTGGCGCTGACCGGCGGCCCGGAGTCGGAGACCGTGCTGCGCCGGGCCACTCGCATCGCCAAACGCGCCGGCCAGGCGGATCTGCTCGCCGTGCACGTGCTGCGCGGCGACGGCCTCGCCGGGGCGCCGGTCGGGGCCACGAACGCGTTGCGGAAGCTGGCCGATGATGTCGGGGCCAGCTTCCACGCCGTGGTCGGCGACAGCGGGGCCGGCGGGGTCACCGACGCCCTGCTCGAGTTCGCCCGCGGGGTGAACGCGACCCAGCTGGTGCTCGGCACGTCCCGGCGCTCGCGCCTGGCCCGGCTGTTCGACGAGGGCATCGGCGCCCGTGTCATCCAGGAGTCCGGCTCGATCGACGTCCACATGGTCACCCACGCCGCCGCCGGCTCCGCGCTGCGGCTACCACGGCTGCACAGCCCGCTGCCAGTGGACCGGCGCCTCGTCGGCTGGCTCCTGGGCGTCGCCGGCCCGGCGGCCGCCACGCTGATCGGCATCACGCTCCAAGGCGTCGTCGGGCTGTCCACCGACGTCGTGCTGTTCTTCCTCGCCACCGTCGTGGCGGCGCTGGTCGGCGGGCTGGGCCCGGCCCTGCTCGCCGCGCTGCTCAGCGGGTTGCTGCTCAACTTCTTCCTCACCCGCCCCTACCATTCGCTGACCATCGCCGACCCGGAGAACGTGGTCACCGTCGTCGCCATGCTGCTGGTCGCCGTCCTTGTTGCGCTGGTGGTCGACCGGGCGACGCGGCGCGGTGAACAGGCCGCGCGCGCCCGCACCGAGGCGGCCCTGCTCGCCTCGTTCGCCCGCACCGTGCTGACCGGCACCGACCCGCTGCCCCGGCTGCTGGAGAAGGTCCGCGAGGCGTTCGGGCTGCGCTGCGTCGCACTGCTCGAACACGACGGCGGCGGGTGGCGCCGCGTCGCGATCTCGGGGCCGCCGGACTGCGCGCGCCCAGAGGACGCCGAGGTCGACGTGGCCGTCGAACCGGGACTACATCTGATCGGCACCGGCCGCTCGCTGCCCGCCTCCGACCGGCGGCTCCTGGAGACCGTGGGCGGGCAGGCACTGCTCGCGCTGCGCAGCCAGCGCGCCGGCGAGGAGGCCATGCGCGCGCAGCGCCGCGCCGAGATCAACGAGACCCGTGGTGCGCTGCTCTCCGCGGTCGGCCACGACCTGCGCAGCCCGCTCACCTCCATCAAAGCCGCGGTCGGCAGCCTGCGCGATCCGCTAATCCGGCTTCCCGAGGCCGACCGGGCCGAGCTGCTCGCCACCGTCGAGGAGTCCGCGGACCGGCTGAGCGGCCTCGTCGACAACCTCCTCGACTCCTCCCGGCTCGCCTCCGGCGCCGTCGCGCCGCTGCTGGAACGCGTCGGCTACGACGAGGTTGCCGCCCGGGCGCTGCTCGGCGTGCCCGACGCCGAGCGGGTCCGCCTCGACATCCCGGATGGTCTGCCCGACGTGACCGCCGACGTCGGCCTCCTCGAACGAGTCGTGGCCAACCTGGTCGACAACGCCCTGCGCCACGGTGGCGGGGCGCCGGTCGTGTTGCGGGCCAGTGCCTACGAAGGCCGCGCCGAACTGCGCGTGGTCGACTCCGGGCCGGGAGTGCCGAAGAAGCAGCGCGACAGACTCTTCACACCGTTCCAACGGCTCGGCGACCGCCGCGCCACCCGAGGGGTCGGGCTCGGCCTGTCCGTGGCACGCGGGCTCACCGAGGCCATGGGCGGCACCCTCACCGCCGAGGACACCCCCGGCGGCGGCCTCACCACCGTCATCTCGCTGCCCGTTGCGCTCGCTCCGCAAGCCGCGAGCCGAGCCGTCGCCGGCAGCGGTGCCACCCGCAGGCCCGGTGAGGTCGAGGCGAACCCGGTGCAGCCGTGACCGGCGCTCCCAGCACCCGGGCGCCCGCAGCTCGTGTCGACGAGGACGGTTCCGCCGGGTCGGCGGTGCGCGTCCTGGTCGTCGACGACGACCCGCAGATCCTGCGCGCGCTACGGATCAATCTCACCGCTCACGGCTACCACGTCAACACCGCCGCCACCGGCCGAGCTGCCCTGCTGGCCGTCGGCGACGTGCACCCCGACCTCGTCGTGCTCGACCTCGGCCTCCCCGACCTCGACGGCACAGAGGTCATCGCCGGCCTGCGCGGCTGGACCACGGTCCCGATCGTCGTGCTCTCCGCCCGCGCGGACTCCACCGACAAGGTCGCTGCGCTCGACGCCGGCGCGGACGACTACGTCACCAAACCCTTCGGTATGGCCGAACTCCTCGCCCGGCTCCGGGCCGCCGCCCGCCGAGCCGCCACGTCCGTTGGCGGTGGTGACCGAGTCGTCGCGTTCGGTGAGGTCGAGGTCGACCTGGAACGCAAGCGCGTCCAGCGCGCCGGGGCGGACGTCCACCTCACCCCCACCGAGTGGGGCATGCTCGAGATGCTGGTACGCCACCGCGGCAAACTCGTCTCGCAGCGGGACATGCTGCGCGAGGTGTGGGGACCCCGCCACGAGGACCGCACCAACTATCTGCGCGTCTTCCTCGCTCAACTCCGTCGCAAACTCGAGCCTGATCCCGCGCACCCCCGGCACCTGCTCACCGAGCCTGGGATGGGCTACCGCCTTGAGCTGTAGCACCCGGCCGGCCTGGCATCGCCCGGGGTGACAAACGGGCTCTTCCGGAAATGGAGTGCAGGTGAGGGCGTGATCGACGGCGGGGTTGGGGTCGTGTCGCTGCGTTGAGGTGGGCCCCGAGAAGTTGATGATGCAGGTTCCTACGCCAGCAGCCTTTAGGCGTCCCGGGGTCCCGATGCCGCAGCCTACGTGCCCGCCTGCCCAGATCGTGACCGCCACGATCGTCCGCACCGTCGAACTCGGGGTGCGGATCACCGACGCCGCTGTGGACGGCGAGACCACCGTTGTGTGGTGTGCGCTAAAGCACGTGGCCGAAGTCAGGTCATCAGCCAGGACGACCTGAAGAGCAAAGTCATCTCCGCGCTCCGACGCCTGCAGAAGCTGCCCGCCCTCGTCCGCGGGTTCTTCCGGGACCCAAACCTGCAACACATCACTGCGTAACAGAAGATCGTCTACTGAGGTGATCTCAGTAAGGAATGGCAGGTAGCGGGCCCGACACGCCCAAGTGGGATGATCCCACCTGCACGACCTCACCTGCGCCCGCGACGGCGGCGTGCTCGCCGCCCCGTACTGGTCGGCGTCGCAACTGCGGCTGCCCGCACCGGCCGACTCCGGCGACGAAGGCGCAGGCCAATCCATCAAGACCCCGATCACACAGCCCAGCGGCGGACAGACCCCCGCTCCGGACAACCAGGCCTACAACACCCTGCTGCGAGCGACCCGCGGCCTCGGGGAACACGGATTCGCCCTGCTCACCGGACACTGGCGAGCACTGCAACGCATCACCGCCGGCCCCTCCAGAATCGGACACCACGTAAAAGCCGCGCTCGTCCTCACACAGATCGAACACCGACAACTTCGCAATCCCTGCTGAGATCACCTCACTTACTCATGATCTCCTTGGGGGTAGGTGGGGCCGGGGTCGTCGAGGGTCAGGCAGGTGAGCGAGGCGAGCAGGCCGGAGACGGTGTAGACGTCCCAGCCGGTGAGTGCGTGCCACCGCTCGAGGCGGTATTTCGCGGTGTTGGGGTGGATGTGCAGCGCTCGTGCGCATGCGGAGACCGAGTAACGGTGTGCGGCGAACGCTCGGACGGTGTCGGCGAGAGCGGGGCTGTTGCGGGCAAGTGATGTGCCGCCCTCCAGGACGGGGCGGAGCCTCGACCGTGCCCGACCCAGGATCACAGCGGGCCATTCCTCCCGGAAGTCGACGATTTGTCCCGGCCGAGCCATTTCTAGGGTCTCGGCCGCGTCGACGATGCCCGAGGCCGCCGCCTGCAGGCCGCTTCCGGGCGCCGCGAGCCCGACTGCCGCCGTCGGTTCACCCGCTCGAACGGCCGCGACGAGGTCGACCGGGCCGACGCCCTGCGCCACCACGAGCGCCTGTCCCGCCTCGCCCGCCGCGCAGTGGCCGACACCCGGTCCCGCTGCGAGCGAAGCATTCGTCTGCTCGATGTGGACCTCACCGCGCGAGGTCGAGCAGGCGACGAGGAACTCGCCGGCCGGTTCGAAGCCCAGTGCCACTGCGGCATCGAACGCGGCCTCCGAGGTAGCGCCGTCCCTGGCCAAGGTGTCGATGAACCGGCGCCGCAGGGCGAGCATGCTCGCGGCCTGGACCCGGGACTCCTCCGCGTGCGCGTCGGCGAAGGCGGCGCTGAACCGGTGGACCCAGGTCCACAGCAGGGCGACGGTGCCGACGAGTTCCCCGGTCAGGTCGGGCTCGTGCTGCTGGGCGCGGCGGAGCAGCTCGGCCCAGATCTCGCGGTACGAGATGTGGTACGCCTCGATCGAGGCGGTCAGGGCGAGGGGGAACTGCGCCCGCCGCCGTCCCATGCCGCGGGTGTGGGCGATGGCCTCCGCCGTCGGCGGCCGCCGCTCCCGCAGCCCCGCGAGGATGGCCACCACGCCGACCTCGACGTCGCGGTGGTGCTCCGGGTAGGGGAACTTCTCGTAGCCCGGCACCTCGGCGCGGATACGGCCGACGATGTGGGCGGTCAGCTCGGCCGTGCGCGCGGCCATCGCGTCGAACAGCGCCGTGACCTCGGTGTCGGCCGACACGAGATCCCCCCCTTCGTCAAATCCACGAAATCCGCTGGTCGGATTCGGGATTTGGTCACTTCATTCTGCCGTGTCGCCCCCGCATCATCGTGAAGTTCCTCAGAAGCGAGTGTCGACGGCGACACTCCGCCACCACCCGGGAGCTGCCAACGATGACGAACTCCTCCAGCCCGGACCAGCTCCGGACCGTGCGCCGAGCCACGCTCATCGGGATGATCGGCACGATCATCGAGTGGTACGACTTCATGATCTACGCGACGCTCGCGGCGAGCGTCTTCAACGTGCTGTTCTTCCCGGCGCTCGACCCCGTCACCGGCACCATCGCCTCGCTGAGCACCTTCGCGGCGGGCTTCCTCAGCAGGCCGCTCGGCGGCATCGTGTTCGGGCACTTCGGGGACCGGCTCGGGCGGAAGACCCTGCTCGTGTGGTCGCTGGTGCTGATGGGCGTCGCGACCGCACTGATCGGGCTGCTGCCGACGTACGCGAGCATCGGGGTCGCCGCCCCGGTCCTGCTCACCATGCTACGGATCCTGCAGGGCTTCGCGCTCGGCGGCGAGTGGTCCGGCGCGACGACGATGATCGTCGAGCACGCGCCGGAGGGCAGGCGGGCGTTCTTCGCGAGCTTCGTGCCTTTCTCCTCCGGCATCGGCTTCCTCGCCGCGCTGGGCACCACCCTGGGCCTGCGGGCGAGCCTCAGCCCCGAGGCCTTCCTGGCCTGGGGCTGGCGCGTGCCCTTCATCGCGAGCGTGATCCTCATCGGCATCGGGATGTACCTGCGCCTGCGGGTCGAGGAGACCCGGACCTTCCAGCAGGTGGCCGAGGCCGGCACGGTGCAGCTCCCGCTCGTGCGGCTCCTGCGCACCCAGTGGCGCACCGTGCTGCTGACCTTCTGCATGCACCTCGGCACCACCACGGTGGCGTTCGTCGTCGCGACGTTCATGTTGTCGTACGCCACGCTCCGGCCGGGCCTGGACAGCACCGTCATGATGGCTGCGCTGGCCACCGCGACCGCCATCAACCTCTGCTACGCGTGGACGGTCGGCATCCTCGCCGACCGGGTCGGCCGCAGGCGCGTGTTCGCCTTGGGCTGCGTCGTGCTGATGGTCATCGCGTTCCCGATGTTCTGGCTGGTCGACACGGCGGTGTTCGTCGGCATCGTGGCGGGCCTGCTGCTCGGGCTCGCGGCCCAATACCTCTGCAATCAGGTCGAGGCCTCCTACCTCTCGGAGCTGTTCCCGCCCGAGGTCCGCTGCACCGGGGTGAACCTCGGCTACCAGCTGTGCAACGCGATCGCGGGCGGCACGGCGCCCGTCGTCGCCGTCCTGCTCATGGAGTGGTCCGGCGGCGAGCCCTGGTCGATCTCCGTCTACCTGGTGGTCCTCGGCGCGATCTCGCTGGTCGCGGGCCTGCTCGCCAAGGAGACGAGCCCGCGCACCG
The DNA here is from genome assembly GCF_047200735.1 of Pseudonocardia oceanicola. Taxonomy (NCBI): domain Bacteria; kingdom Bacillati; phylum Actinomycetota; class Actinomycetes; order Pseudonocardiales; family Pseudonocardiaceae; genus Pseudonocardia; species Pseudonocardia oceanicola. The sequence continues at coordinate 254,715 of NZ_JBJZON010000007.1, read as the reverse complement.
CCGCCGTGGTCGTCGACGCCGACCCCGCCCGCGCCGCCGCCCAGGCCTGACGCCACCCCCGTCCCACCACCGGGAGACGCACGTGACAGAGACGCTCAGCCGCGCGCCCGTCGAGGCCCCCGACGCCGGAGGAGCCGCAGCGGAGCGCCTCACCGGCATCGAGGCCCTCGTCCGGGTCCTGACCGACCAGGCCGCCGCGGACGCCCGCGCCGGGCTCACCACGGGCGGGTTCGTGTCCGGTTACCCGGGCTCGCCGATCGGCCGGCTGCACGACGTCCTGGAGGCCCGGTCCGCCGAGCTTGCCGAGCGGCGGATCGTGCACTCGCCGGGGCTCAACGAGGAGCTCGCGGCCACCGCGGTCTGGGGCAGCCAGACCGTGACCGGCACCGCCGGCGCGACCGTCGACGGTGTGTTCGGGATGTGGTACGCCAAGGCGCCCGGGGTCGACCGGGCGGGCGACGCGCTGCGGCACGGCGCGATCCGCGGCGCCGCGCCGTACGGCGGTGTGCTGGTGGTGGCGGGGGACGACCCGAAGCCCAACGCCACGATGTACCCGAGCGACAGCACCCTCGCGTTCCACGCCTGGGGGATGCCGGTGCTCTATCCGAGCTCGGTCCAGGAGGTGCGCGACCTCGGCCTCCACGGCTACGCGCTCTCGCGGGCCGCGGGTGTGTGGGTGGGGTTCAAGATGGTCACCTCGGTCGCCGACGGCACGGGGCCGGTGCGGGACACGCCGGTCACGCCGCAGATCCCGACCGTGACGCTCGACGGTGTGCCGTTCAGCCCACGTCTGCGGGTGAACGACGCCGGCGAGCTCATGAAGGACGCGGAGCGGGATCTGCACGCGGCCCGGCTCCGGCTCGCCGCCGAGTACATCCGACAGAACCGGCTCAACCCGGTTGTCGTCGACCCGGCGGGAGCCACGACGGGGATCGTCGCCGCGGGGCCCGCGTACGCCGAGCTGCGCCGGGCGCTCGACCGGCTCGGTGTGGGCGAGGCGGACCTGCGTCGTCGGGGGGTCCGGCTCAAGAAGGTCATGGCGCCGTACCCGATCGCCGGCGCCGAGTGGGAGGAGTTCGCGGACGGGCTGACCGAGATCCTCGTGGTCGAGGAGAAGCGCCCGATCCTGGAGCCCTCGCTCAAGGACGCCCTCTACGGGCGCACCGACCGGCCGACGATCGTCGGGAAGACCGACGAGTCCGGCGCGGAGTTCCTGCCGGTGCACGGCGAGATCACGACAGGTCTGCTCACCCGCCGGTTCGCCGAGCGCTGGGGGCTGTCCGCCGCGGTCCCACGCTCCCGTCCGGCACCGTTGCCGCTGCTCACCACGTCGCGAACAGGTTTCTTCTGCTCGGCCTGCCCGCACAACACGGGTCTGAAGGCGCCCGAGGGGGCGAGCGTCGGCGCGGGCATCGGCTGCCACCTGCTGGGCCTGTTCGCCGGCCGACCGGAGCACGGTGAGATCTCCGGCTACACCCAGATGGGCGGCGAGGGGGCGCAGTGGCTGGGCATGGCCCCCTTCACGAACACCCCGCACCTCGTGCAGAACGTCGGGGACGGGACGTTCCACCACTCGGCCAGCCTCGCGGTGCGCGCGGCGGTCGCGGGCGGTGTCAACGTCACCTACAAGCTGCTCTACAACGGCACCGTCGGGATGACCGGCGGGCAGGACGTCCGCGGCGGGATGACCGTGCCCGCGATGGCGCGGATGCTGCTCGCCGAGGGCGTCACCCGGGTCGTGGTGACCAGCGACGATCCCGGGAAGTACCGGCGCCGGGACCTTCCCCGCGGTGTCCGGGTCCGGCCGCGCGAGGAGATCGTCGCGGTGCAGGAGGAGCTGGCCGCGCTGCCCGGGGTGACGGTGCTGATCCACGACCAGATGTGCGCGGCGGAGAAGCGACGGTGGCAGCGCCGGACCGGCGCGACCCCCACGAAGCGCGTCATGATCAACGAGCGGGTGTGCGAGGCGTGCGGCGACTGCAGCCGGACCTCACAGTGCCTGTCCGTGCAGCCGGTGGAGACCGAGTTCGGGCGCAAGACGACCATCCACCAGTCCTCCTGCAACACCGACTACACCTGCGCGGCGGGAGACTGCCCGTCCTTCCTCACCGTCGAGACGAAGGACGCGACCCGGCGGCTGGCAGAGATCCCGGAGGCGCCCCCGGCGCCGGAGCCCACGGTCGTCGTCCCGACCGACTCGTTCTCGATCCACATGACGGGGATCGGCGGGACCGGAGTCATCTCCGTGAGCCAGATGCTCGGCGCCGCGGCGACGCTCGAGGGCAGGCGCGTGCGCAGCCTCGACCTCACCGGATCCACGATCAAGGCAGGTCCGGTCGTGTCCCAGCTGCAGGTCGTCGCCACCGGAGAACCCCCGGCGGGCATCGCGGACGGAGGCGCTGACCTGTTCCTCGCATTCGACCTGCTGGCCGGGATGACACCGGCGAACCTCGCGCCCGCCGGTGCCGACCGGACGGTGGTGGTCGCGTCCTCGGCCGTGACGCCTACCGCGCAGATGGCAGTCGACCCCACCGTGCGCTACCCCTCGACCGAGGAACTGCGCAGCACTCTCGACGCGACCAGCCGGGCCGACCACAACGTCTACCTCGACGTCGAGGCACTCGCGCAGAGCATCGTGGGAACGCACATGGCCGCCAACGCGCTGCTGGTCGGAGTCGCCCACCAGGCGGGGGCCCTGCCACTGCGCGCCGAGTCGATCGAGCAGGCGATCCGCGACCAGGGCACCGCGGTCGAGCAGAACCTCGCCGCCTTCCGCTGGGGCCGCGCCGTCGTCGCCGATCCCGCCCTCGCCGAACGACTCGGATCCCGCCCGACGGGCCGCGGTGCGGTCGACGCTCGGACCCGCGCCCTCGTCGACCGGATCGGCGCAACCGGCGAGCTCGCCCGGCTGCTCGAGATCCGGATCCCCGACCTGGCGGAATACCAGAACGCGGCCTACGCGCGTGCGTACGCGGACGTGGTCGCCGACGTGGCGGCGGCGGAGCGGACCGTCGACGGCGACGGACTGGCCCTGGCGGTAGCGCGCCACCTGCACCGGGTCATGGCCTACAAGGACGAGTACGAGGTTGCTCGCCTGCACCTGCTGGACTCCGTGACCGCGGCGGTGGAGGCCGAGTTCGGCGCGGGCGCGCGAGTGTCCTGGAACCTGCACCCGCCCGTGCTGCGCTACCTCGGCATGGACCGCAAGATCACCTTCGGTCCGTGGTTCCGGCCTGCCCTCGGAGCTCTCCGCGCGATGCGCAAGGTGCGGGGAACCCCTGTCGACGTGTTCAGCCGCTCCCGGGTTCGCCGTGTCGAGCGGGCTCTCGTCGCCCACCACACCGCCCTCTGCCGAGCCGTAGCCGTCGGCCTGACCAGTGAGAACCTCGCGGTGAGGACCGCGCTCGTCGACGCCATCGGAGAGGTTCGCGGCTACGAGGAGATCAAGATGGCCGCCGTCGTGCGGTATGTCGAGACTGCCCGACCGCTCGCGGTCGCCGCAGGTGTTCCGTTCGTGACCGACGGACTTGCGGAGGCGGCCCGATGACCACCACCTCGACCCGCCTGTGCCGCTACACCGTCGACGCCTACGCCGATGTCGTCGGCGGGCCCGGCCCGACGACGCCCACCGGGCGAGCCCGCCCGCTGCCCGCCGAACTCGCCACGCTGTCGCAGGCCGAGGCCTACGCGATCCGGCGCGAGTGCGTCACGGAGCTGTGCACGACCCGGGGAGCCAGGCCCCGTGGCTACAAGATCAGCGTGACCGGCAAGGCCGACCAGGAACGGATCGGCGCCACCGAGCCGACCTTCGGCAGGCTGACGGACCGACACCTCCTCCCGACCGGCGCGGAGATCCGGCTCGACCTGGCCAACCAGCCACCGCTCGAACCTGAGCTCGTCCTGCGCACGTCCGCGGACCTCGGACCGGAGGCGAGCCCCGACGAGATCCACGAAGCGGTCGAGATCGCCGCCGCGTTGGAGATCCCCGTCTGCCGATTCGCCGACTGGTGGCCCGAGGGACAGCTCTCTCGGCTCACACTCACCGGTCTGATCGCGGACACCTCCGTCGCCGGCTTCGTCGTGGTCGGCACACAGTGGTCACGCCTGACGCGAGAGCGGGTCCGGCAGGTGACGGCGGCCGTGGACACGCCGGCGGGCAAGGTGGTCCACGGGCACCCGTCCGCAGAGCTCGGCGACCCGCTCGCGACGCTCGCCTGGCTGGTCGGCGCCCTTGCCCGGACCGGGGAGACCCTGCCCGCCGGGTCGGTGGTGTCCAGCGGGGCGTTAGCCGCACCCACCCGAGCCGTGCCCGGCACCTACCGGGCACGCTTCGACCAGGGGCTCGGCGAGGTCGCCGTCACGTTCGGGGAAGGGGTGGGATCGTCGTGGATCTCGAGCTGAAGGACCGTACGTTCCTGGTCACGGGCGGTACCGCGGGCCTGGGTTACGGGATCGCGGAGGTGCTGCTCCGGGAAGGCGCACACGTCGCGATCTGCGGCCGCGACCCCGAGCGCCTTGCGGAGGCCGCGGAGAAGCTGGGCGGCGAGGTGCTCGCGGTACGCGCCGACGTCACCCGTGCCGAGGACATCGGGGCGCTGGTCGCCGCGGCGGGCGAGCGCTGGGGCAGGTTGGACGGTCTGGTCAGCAACGCCGGGGTACACACCTCGGGCGCATTCGTCAACACCTCGGACGAGGAGTGGCAGGCGGACTTCGAGCTGAAACTGCTCGCGGCCGTCCGGCTGGTGCGGTCGGCCCTGCCGCTGCTCCGGGCGGCGGAGGGTGGCGCCTCGGTGCTCAGCGTGTTGAGCATCTTCGCCCGGTTCCAGCCGGCCCGGTCGATGCCGAGCTCGGTCTACCGCTCGGCCGGTCTCGCGCTCACCAAGGGCCTGTCGAACGAGCTCGCTGCGGACCGGATCCGGGTCAACGCCCTGCTCGTCGGGTTCATCCACAGCGACCAGTGGGCCCGAGCAGCCGCCGCTGCCGGGGAGAACCTGGCGGACTACGAACGCCGACGCGCAGCGGAGCTGGGCATCCCGCTCGGCAGGGCCGGCACGACCGAGGAGTTCGCCGACCTCGCGGCGTTCGTCCTGTCGCCACGCGCGGGATATCTCACCGGTACCGCACTGAACGTCGACGGCGGGCTCTCACCGGTGATCTAGGTGCACGCATTCGGCTTCGACCTCCGGCTCCGGGCGCCGGAGTCTTCAGGTAGATCGCGAACAGCGTGACCAGCGTGCCGTACTGCGTCGCGGCGGGCTCGTCCGGGTCGGTGGGCTGCGGGCTGTCCAGCCAACGGCGCCCGAGGTCGGCGTCGAACACCTCGCCGCCGACCAGCGCCCCGATCCAGGTGGCGAGATCGTCGGCGGTGGAGATCATCCCTCCGGCCGCCCAGGCGTACGACGGGTTCTGGTCGGTGTAGTCCTCGGGCTGCAGGGTTCCGGCCCTGGCCGTGGTTCGGAGGTCCGGCGGGTACGTGCTGTCCACCACGGCGTAGCGGGAGCCGCCGTACCTGTCGCAGTGCGAGTACGGAGCGGGGACGGCGGTGTCGGTGCTCGCCGGGAGCGACATCCGTGCCAGGTCCACCGGTCCGAACAGGCTTTCGCGGTAGACCTCGGCGAGGTGCCTGCCGTCGGCCTGCTCGACGATCAGGCCGAGCAGGGCGCAGTTGGTGTTGCTGGAGTCGTAGGACGTGCCGGGTGGAAACTCCGCGGGGTGCCGGAAGGCGATGGCCAGCGTCTCCTGCCCTGTCCACACCGTGCCGGGGTCGGTGTCGAGGGTCGCGGCGAGGTCGGGGTCGCTCGTGTAGCCGTACAGTCCGCTGCGCATCATCAGCAGGTCGGCGACGGCGACGGCGTCCCCGCCCGGCACGTCCGGGACGTATGCCGACACCGGGTCGTCGAACCGCACGCGGCCCTCCTGGACCAGCTGCACGACCACGGCGGCGGTCATCGTCTTGGTGATCGAGGCGATCCGGACGTGGGTGTCGCCGGCCGGTGGCACCGTGGCTCCCCGTCGTCGGCACGACCGAGCGGCGGTCGTGCCGTCCCGCTGCGGGCTGCGGACCTCGACCACGGCGCCGGGGATCATCAGCTCGTAGCGGTCGCCCCCACGGTCGCCCGCAGGGCGGCGGGATCGACGGTCTTCAGCACGGACGGGCCCCCGGCGTGGTGGTCGGCGGCGCGGACGAGGTGCTCGACGCCGGCGCGGCGTAGGCGACGCAGCCCCCGCGGCCACCAGGACGGCGCAGGCCGCTGCGCGGGAGGATGGAGGGCGGCATGGGGAGGAGGGGAGCGTGTCCGAGGAGGAGCTGATCGTCGAGTTCGCGCTGGCCCGGCTCGACAACCCCGGGCTGGACGTCGAGGAGATCGCGGCGCTGCTGGTGCGCCGGCTGGGGCCCGAGCGGATGCTCCAGTTCGCCACGCAGAACCTCGCGACGCGCGGCGAGCTGCGCGGACCGCTGTTCGAGTCGGCCGTGGAGCACGTCCTGCGGGTCGTCCTGACGCTGCGGGACGGCAGCGGCGACTGAGCTGAGCGTTCAGCCGTCCGTCAGGTCCCGCTCCGGCAGGGAGCCGAGCGAATCGTCGGGCTCGTCGCCGGCGACGACGTCCGCGCACCGTTCGGCGCCTCCCGGTGACCGGTCGCGGTGTGGGCGTTGCCCGGGTGAGTGCGCGGCCGTTGCACCAGGTGCCCGACCACGGATGAAAACTACTCTTCGTGATCGAGCAACCCCGGAGGGTGTGCGAACGTCCTCCCCTCGGAAGACCACCACACCGACACGAGGAGCGGCAGGGGTTTGGGTACGCGGCGTTTCGCACCAGCCACCCGGTCACGCAGGGGCACCCGGTCACGCAGGGGCATCCGCAGGACGGTCATCGCGACGGCCGTGGCGGCGATCGGGCTCGGCGTGGCCCTCGTCGCCGGCCCGGCCTTCGCCGAGTCGCCCGCCGCGCAGCGGGCGCACGCGGAGCCGCTCGTCGAGGGCACGCCGTGCTCGATCTCGACGAAGGCCTGCGTGGACCTCGAGTCCCAGCAGGCCTGGCTGATCCAGGACGGGAAGGTCGTCCGCGGCCCGGTGCGGATCTCGTCGGGGGGTCAGGGACAGGAGACCCCCGTCGGCCACTCCCTGCGGGTGTACCGCAAGGAGAAGGACCACCTCAGCCAGGAGTCCCGGCTGCCCGACGGTGACCCGGCCCCCATGCCGTGGTCGGTGTTCTTCGAGGACGGCGGCATCGCCTTCCACTCCGGCAGCCCCGACCGCGCGTCGGCCGGCTGCATCCACCTCGAGCCGGCCGACGCCGAGGCCTGGTTCACCTACCTGCAGATCGGCGACATGGTGCAGGTGGTGAGGGCGTCGGAGGAGATGGCCGCCCGCCACGGGCCGCCGGCGCAGAAGTAGCCCGCACACGCCGGTGGGCCCGGCCTCCCGGCCGGGCCACCGTCCTGCAGGTCGGTCAGGGAACGTCGACCCCCGCCGCGACCGGCTCGGTGCGCCCGGTCCTGCCGCGGCGGCCACCGACGAACCCGGTGCCGTAGGCGACCGCGATCAGGGCCGCCGTCAGCAGGTCCCAGCTCAGGCAGGCGATGGTGTACGGCTCGGGCGCGAAGGCCCGGCCGGGGCCGATGTTGTGCAACACGATGTCCCACACCGGGTGCAGGGCCCACCCCGCGGCGAGCCAGTACGGCGAGCGCCGGATCCCGAGCACGGCCATCCCGCCGAAGAGCAGGACGCCGAGGACCTCGACGGCCAGCCAGGCCGGACCCGCGTCCGCGCCGGCCGCGAACACGACGTAGAACGCCGCGGCGGCGATCAGGACCCCGGCGAGCAGGACCCGGCCGAGGACGTCGCGGACGAAGCGCGACAGGGCGAGGCCGACGAGCGACCAGAAGACGCCGCCGAAGGCGCCCTCGACGAGCAGTTCGACCACCATGGTCAGGTTCCTTCCAGGGGGTGCCGACGGGCCCGACGGGCCCGCTGCGGGGCAGGGGACGGGTCAGGACCGGGTCGCGCAGTGGCCGATGTACTCGCCGCGGCGCAGCAGCATCGCGACCGCCATCGCGGGCAGCATCAGGACGTGCCCGCCGACCATGACGGTGCCGGCGGAGATCAGCCCGGCCCACATCGGCGGGAACAGCACGACGAACGGCAGGTACATCGCGGCGGCCATCTCGAGGGTCGCGGGCCACCCGTGCCCGCGGAACCGCATCCACGCGCACATCGCGACGGACATGTTCGTGGCCATGATCAGCGAGGCCGGTTCGGGCGCGTGGAACGCCGCGGTCCAGCCGAGGGCCTCGCCGGCGAGCGACCAGAGGGGGCCGAGGGCGATCATGCCGACCACCATGGCCACGACCATCTCCAGGTAGTGGCGGACGATGTGGCCGGTCGGGGTGGTGGGTCGGAGCAGGGTCTTCATCCGTGGTGTCCTGTTCGGTGTCGCGGCCGGTGTCGCGGTCGCGGTCGTCGGGGGCGTCGGGGGCGGGGGCGTCCGGGGCGGGGTCGTCGGGTGGGCGGACCGGGTCACGGCGCGGCCCGGTGGCCGGTGTGCGCGATCGCCGCCCGTACGCGTTCGGGGGCGGCCGCCCCGGTCACGCGGACCGTCCGGCCGGACAGGTCGACCTCGACGGCGGTGACCCCGGCGACGTCACCCACACCGGCGGAGACGGCGCGGACGCAGTGCTCGCAGGTCATGTCCGGCACGCGGAGCTCGAGTACTTCCACGGGGCGATCCCTCCTCCGGGGCGTCCGCGGTTCGAACGCCTGGGAGAAGGGTCGGCGCGACCGCTGTCCGGCCCCTGTCCCGGCGCTGTCCGGGGTGAACGGGGCCGGACAGGCCCGGGCAGGGGAGTGGCGCGGGACGAGGGAGCGGCCCCGTCCGATACCGGACGGCCGCTCCCGGATCAGCCCTCGACGAGCGGACCGGGGCCGGTGCGGCGCCCCTCCGCGAGGGCGCGGGCGACGCGCTCGTCGCCGAGCAGTACCCGGCAGGCCGTCATGGCGCGGTCGCGATCGGCCTGCTCGACGGCGTCGGCGGGGCGCCCCGCCCGATCCCGTTCGGCGGCGGCCGCGCCGAGCAGTTGCGCGGCGCGCTCGGCCCCGGCTCCCGGCACGGTCCCGCCCGCGACGGCCCCGCCCGCGACGGCCCTGCCCGGGACGGCCCTGCCCGGGACGGCCCCGCCCGCGACGGCCCCGCCCGCGACGGCCCCGGCGACGGCGACACAGGCCAGCCCCTCCAGCGCGGAGGGCAGCGCGGCCGCGCCCCCGAGCTCGAGCGCGCGACGGTGCGTGCGGTCCGCGGCGGCGAGCTCGCCGGACTGCTCCAGTGTGTGGCCGAGCTGGACCGCCAGCGCGGCGGCCAGCCCGCCGATGCCGGCGGCCACCAGCTGCTCGACGGCCGGGGCGAGCACGGACCGCGCGGAGGCCAGGTCGCCGCGGCGGCGCGCGTCGACGCCCCTGGCGAGCGCCGCGAACGACGCACCGGGACCGGCGCCGAGCCGACGTGCGGTCTCCTCGGCCTCGGCGCACCGCCGCAGGGCGGTGTCGCGGTCGTCGAGGAGAAGTGCGCAGTAGGCCAGCTCGGCCTGCATCCACTGCAGCGTCAGCAGCAACCCGAGCTCGCCGGCGAGCCTGGCCGACCGCTCGATCAGCGGCACGGCCTCGGCGGGCCGTCCCGCCACCCGCACGGCGGTGCCGTGGTGGCCCAGCACCGCGGAGTGGCCCCATCGGTCGCCGAGGCCGGCGAACCCGGCCGCCGCCCGTTCGGCCAGCCGCTCGGCCTCGGCCTGCCGGAGGGAGCCCGTGCGGAACCCGATCTCGGCCCGGACGAACGTGGCCAGGGCGAGCCCCCACTCGTCGCCGGCCCGGTGGAGCGCCTGCTCGGCGGTGGTGAGCAGGTGCTCGGCGCCTGCCGGGTCGGCCCCGGTCGTGCCCTCCACGGCCAGCAGGATCCGGGCGTAGGTCGCCGCCGGGACCACCCCGGCCTCCTCGGCTGCGGCGAGGCTCACCTCCGCCTCCCGTGCGCACCGTGCGCCGGGATGCACGACGCAGGCCCCGGGCCGCCACACCAGCGACGCCGCCTGGTGGGCGACCGCACGGGCGGCGGCCGAGCCGCCGACGGCCGCGTCGAGCACGGCGTCGACGTGCCGCCGACCCTCGTCGTGCCGGCCGAAGTACCACCACCAGCCCAGTGCCCCCACCAGCCGGAGACCGACGTCGGGTGCCTCGGCGGCGTGCTCGAGCGCCCAGGCCAGCGCCGCGTCGACGTTGTCGCGCTCCGCCCGCAGCCGGGCGAGGGCGACGTCCTGGTCGCCGCCGCGGAGCAGCGGAGCCGCCGCCTCGGCCACGGCCAGCACCGCCTCGGCGTGCCGGCGCGCGTACTCGGTCCGCTCGCCCGCGGCGTCGAGCCGTTGCGCGGCGTAGACCCGCACGGTCTCCAGCATGCGGAAGCGGCCGTCGCCGTGCGCATCGACGACCAGCGACCGGGCGACGAGTCGGCCGAGCACGTCCAGCACCGCGTCGGGGGGCAGCGGGTCCCCGGGGGCAGCGGGTCCCCGGCGCAGGCGGCCTCCGCCTCCTCCAGGGTCCAGCTGCCCCGGAACACGGCCAGGCGACGGAGCAGGACCTGCTCGTCGTCGTCGAGCAGGGCGTGGCTCCAGTCGAGGGTCGCCTGCAGGGTGCGGTGCCGCGCGGCCGCGGTGCGCGGACCGCTGGTCAGCAGCGCGAAGCGGTCCGACAGGCGCGCGGCGATCTGCTCCACCGGCAGCACCCCCACCCGGGCCGCGGCGAGCTCGAGCGCCAGCGGCAGCCCGTCGAGCCGGCGGCAGATCTCGGCCACCGGCCCGAGCGTGGTCCCGTCGAGGACGAACCCCGGGCGGGCGGCCCAGGCGCGCTCGGCGAAGAGCCGTACCGCGTCGTTCGCGGCCAGCTCGTCGGGCCCGGCGCCGTCGGGCGGGGTCGGCAACGGGCGCACCGGGAGCTGCACCTCGCCGGGCACCGCCAGGGGCTCGCGGCTCGTGGCCAGCACGTGCACCGCCGGACACCCCACCAGGACGCGCTCCACCAGCACCGCGCAGGCGTCCACGACGTGCTCGCAGTTGTCCACCACGAGCAGCAGCCGGCCGTCGCGCAGCGTGGCGACGAGGCGCTCCACCGGGTCGACCGCGGCATCGCCGGCCGGTCCGATGGCGTCGAGCACCGCGACGGCGACCCGTGCCGGGTCCGCGACGCCGGCCAGTTCCACGAGGACGACCCCGTCCGGGAACCGGTCGGACACCGACCGGGCCGCCTCGGTCGCCAGCGTGGTCTTCCCCGCGCCACCCGGCCCGGTCAGGGTGACCAGCCGCCGGTCCCGGCACAGCCGCGCCACCCGCGTCAGCTCCTCGTCGCGGCCCAGCACGGCGGTGAGCCGTGTCGGCAGGGGCGGGCGCCCGCCTGCGGCCGGGGTCGGGGCGAGGTCCGCGCGGTGCCGCAGGATCGCGTCGTGCAGCGCCTCCAGCTCGGGTGACGGGTCCAGCCCGAGCTGCTCGGCCAGCGCGCGGCGGAGGTCGGCGTACACCGCCAGGGCCTCCGCCTGCCTCCCGGCCTGGTACAGCGCGGTCATCTGGTGGCCGCGCAGCCGCTCCCGCAGGGGGTGGGCGGCCACGAGCGGTTCCACCTCGGCGAGGACCTCGGTGCCCCGGCCGGCGGCCAACCGCAGCCGGGCGCGGTCCTCGACCGCGGTCAGGCGCAGTTCCTCGAGCCGGGTGCGCTCCAGCCCCGCCCAGCCCTCGCTCGCGAACTCGGCGAGGGGATCACCGCGCCAGAGCTCCAGCGCCTCGGTGTAGAGCTCCTCGGCCCGGCGACCGTCGGCCCGGCGGGCCCGCTCGATCAGCTCCGCCGCCCGGAGGGCGTCGACCCGGCGCGGCTCGACCTCCAGCACGTACCCCGGGGCCCGGGTCACGACGCCGCCGGGTGCTCCCGCCGCGGCCAGCGCCCGGCGCAGCTTCGAGACCCTGGTCTGCAGCGCGTTGCCCGGGTCCTCGGGCAGCCGATCGCCCCACAGGTCGTCGATCAGCCGGGCGGGCGAGACCGCCTGCCCGGCCCGCAGCGCCAGGAGCGCCAGGAGGGCCCGCTCGGCGCCGCGTCCCACGCTGCGCTCCTGCCCGTCGACGACGACACCGACCGGGCCGAGCAGCCGGACGTCCACCGCCCGGCGTGAGGCCGTGGTCGCTCGGTCGCCGCCCGTCACGACGTCAACCAACCACGCGCCGGGCCCCGGAGGCGAGCCCGGTGAGCACGGCCACGCCTTGACGCGGATACCGATGCTCTCCATTATCGGAGAGGAACACTATCTGTTCTACGGAGGAGGCGCGGGATGGCACGCACGGACGGCTCGCGGACGACGCACCAGCACGAGGGCGAGCTGGTGGTCTTCCTCATCGGCATGACGATCAACCGGTGGTGGCGCGTCGACCGGTGGCTGCCGACCCTGCTGGCGATGGGTCCGATGCTGCGGGAACTCTCCCGGGATCCGGCGTCCGGCCTGCTCGGCTTCCGCGCGTTGCTCGGGGCCGCAGGCCCGACCGTCGTCCAGTACTGGAGCTCGGTCGACGAGCTCTACGCGTACGCCGGCGACCGGACCGCCACCCACCGCCCGGCCTGGGCCGCGTTCAACCGGCGGGCCCGGAGGGCACCGGGGGTCGTGGGCGTCTGGCACGAGACGTACCGGGTGGCGGGGGCCGAGAGCATCTACGTGGGCACGCCTGCGATGGGCCTGGCGAAGGCGACCACGCGCGTCCCGGTCACGGCGCGCACCGACGCCGCCCGGCAGCGGATCGAGGCCGACCGCACGGTGGCCTGACGGGTGTCCGGGGCCGCACCAGGCCGAACGCGCACTCCGGCCGAGGTCAGGCGCGGCTAACATCGTCGCGTGGGGACCATGACACCCGCCGTGGAGGACTACCTCAAGACGATCTTCCTGCTGGCCACCCGCGGGGAGCCCGTCACGACCGGCGCGCTCGCGAAGGAGCTGCAGGTGTCCTCGCCGTCGGTGTCGGCCATGGTCAAACGGCTGGCCGACGGCGAGCTGGTCCGGCGGGGCCGCATCCTCAGCCTCACCGCCGCGGGCGAGCGGGAGGCGCTGCGGGTGGTCCGGCGCCACCGGCTGCTGGAGACCTTCCTGGTCCGGGCGCTGGACATGCCCTGGGACGAGGTGCACGAGGAGGCCGAGCAGCTCGAGCACGCGTTGAGCGACCGGCTGGAGGCGCGGATCGACGCGGCGCTGGGCCATCCCTCGCACGACCCGCACGGCGATCCCATCCCCGGGGTCGCCGGCCGGCACGACGAGAGCTGGGGGCAACCCCTCACCGTCGCGCCCGAGGGCTGCCGGTTCGAGATCGAGCGGGTGTCGGACCGGCACAGCGACGCGCTGCGGTACCTCGGCGAGCGCGGGCTGCGCCCGGGCGTGACGGTCGAGGTCGAGGAGCAGGACCCCTACGGCGGGCCCCGGTGGGTGCGGGTGTCCGGGGAGCGGGTCGCGCTGGCCCCGCTGCTCATCGGGCTGGTCCACGGACGCGTGGTCCGGTAGGAGGGTCGCCCGCCCTCGTCCGCACCGGAGCGCCCCGCGCGGGGCCACGGCGGGTCCCGCGCGGGGCGGCAGGAACGCCGACGCGCCGGCGGCCCCGGGGGGAGGGGCGGCCGGCGCGTCGGAATGGTGCGCCCGGCTCGGGGGTACCGGGCACCGTGGGGAGCGGACGCTCAGCCCGCGAGGGCGGCGATCTGCGAGGCGACGTCGCCCGCGGAGGGAGCCGCGAGGTCACTGGTGGGGAGCATGGTGTCCTGGGTGTCGAGGTCCTGGTCCGCGGTCGACGGCAGCTCCGGCAGCTCCGGGCCGGCCAGCGGCAGGGCGGCCTGCGGGGTGGCGAACTCGCCGACCGTGGTCGGCAGGTGGTCCTGGGGGAGCGCCGGCAGCTCCGGGAGCGCGGCCTCGTGGGCGGCCTCGTGCGAGGCGGCCGGGATGTCGCCCGCGGAGGAGGTGTTGCCGCTGCTGTCGACGCTGACGTTCGGGGCCTCGAGGTTGGCGACGCCCGGCACCGAGAAGGAGTCGAAGTCCGTGGGCAGCTCGTGGGCGGAGTCGGGCGACGGCAGGGACGGGGCCCCCGGCGAGGGGGCCTCGGGCAGGGTCGCGGCCCCGGTGGGCAGCTCCGGCAGCGTCGGCAGGTCGGCGGCGAACGCCTGGCCCGCGAAGGCCGCACCGAGGGCGGCGACGCCGGCGACGGTGGCCGTGGTGGCGAGGGTGCGCCTGACGAGACTGCTCATGAGTGGGGGGTCCTTCCGATCGGGGGTAACCGGACGTCGACCGTCGTCGACTCGCGTGCGGATCTGCGGGGCCAACGAAGGCGTCGTGACCGGGTTGTGCCCTCCGACCCGGCTTCACCCGATGCGGTGGCCGCAAAGACGCAGGTCACACGTGTTTCACCATGTCGGGGGAGCGGCGGTGCTTGACGCTGCGACCATCGGCGTCCCGGGCCACGGAGGGTGACTCGACGCGGGGACGGTCCACTCGGGATGATCGGGCGCGTGGGTGTTCGGGGACTGCTCGCCGCCGGTGTGGGCACGGGTCTGGGACTGGTGGGGGCCGGGGCGCTGGGGGTCGGCCGGTACTACGCCGCCGTGCTGCTCGATCCGTCCCGGGTCGTCGAGTACCCCGAGCGGGTGCTGCGGGCCGACGCGGGGTCGGTGACCCTGGCGGGCAGCCGGCTCGTCCGCCAGCCCGGGGTCTGGGGCCTGCGGTGGGCGGAGGGGCTCGCGGTGTTCGGCCGGGTGCTGTCGGACGACCGGCACGGCGTGCGCCGGGTCCTGCTGTCCGGGCCGGTCCCGCCGGAGGGACCCGCCGTCGTCGACGCCGGGCCCTTCGACCCGGATCCGGGGGCGCGCGGGCTGGCGTTCCGGGAGGTGCGGGTCGCGACCCCGCTGGGACCCGCACCCGCCTGGGAGGTCCCCGGCCCGCGGGACGTCTGGGCCGTCGCCGTGCACGGCCGCGGCGGGCGGCGCCGCGAGGCCCTGCGGATCCTCCCGGTGCTCCACCGCCTCGGCCTGCCGACCCTGGTGATCAGCTACCGCAACGACGACGACGCCCCGCCCAGCCCCGACGGCCACTTCCACCTCGGCGACACCGAGTGGGAGGACCTGGAGGCCGCGGTGCGCCATGCGCAGGAGCAGGGGGCCCGGCGCATCGTGCTGGTCGGCTGGTCGATGGGCGCGGCGATCGGCGGGGCCTTCCTCGACCGCTCCCCGGCGGCCGAGCTGGTCGACGCCGTGGTGTGGGACGCGCCGCTGGTCGACTGGCGCGCGACGCTGCGCCGCCAGGCCCGCAACCGGCTGCTCCCGCCGCAGCTGATCCCCGTCGCGACGGCGATCACCCGGCGGCGGATCGGCATCGACTTCGACGACTTCGACCTGCTGCGGCACCCGCCCGCGCGCCGCCCGCCGACCCTGCTCGTCCACAGCACGCCGGACACCGCCGTTCCGGTCGGGCCCAGCCGCGCGCTCGCCGCCGCGGGGCGGGACCTCGGCTGGCCCATCCGGTACGTGGAGGTC
This sequence comes from Pseudonocardia oceanicola, assembly GCF_047200735.1. NCBI lineage: Bacteria > Bacillati > Actinomycetota > Actinomycetes > Pseudonocardiales > Pseudonocardiaceae > Pseudonocardia > Pseudonocardia oceanicola. The sequence continues at coordinate 239,141 of NZ_JBJZON010000007.1, read as the reverse complement.
GGCGGGGTGGAGCACACGGCGGCGTGGAACGCCGACCCCGAGCGCTACGAGGGCGCGGTCGCGGCCTTCCTCACCGAGGTCGTGCCCGAGGAGCCCGCCGACGTGGAGACCGCCTAGGAACGACCGTCGCGGGCCGGCGCGGCCAGGGTCCCCGGCTCGAGGTCGACGTCGGTGGGCGGGACGGTGGACGGCGGCTCGGTGATCGACTCGACGGGCTGGGGCCGCCGGGACAGCACGAACCATCCGGCGATCGACAAAGCCGTGACCAGCAGGCCCGCGCCGATCCACCACCAGCGGCGGGGCGACGGGGTGCCGGGGTCGATCCGGGCCGCGAGCTCGCGGCGCGCGGCGAGCACGCCCTCGTCGAGCCGGTCGAGGGCCGTCGCGGCGGCGGCTCCGGCGACCGCCTCCACCCGCCCGGCGACCCGGCCGGCGCGTGCGGCGAGGACGGGCAGGTTCTCCTCCACCTTGCCGGCGACCTCGTGGGCGAACTCCTCCACCGTCCCGCCCAGCGAGGACAGCGTGGCCGCCGCCTGGTCGCGGGCGCGGCCGAGCGCCTCGGGGGTGCCGGTGGGGCTGGTCGGGGCGTTCATGCGACCTCCGCTCGTGGTGTACCGGGTGGCGTGCCCCACCGACCCTGGCACGATGGACGACGTGACTGCACCAGGCAACTCGAAGCAGACCGCCACGCTGCGGACCTCCGAGGGCGACATCCGGATCATCCTCTTCCCGGACCACGCGCCCAAGACGGTGGAGAACTTCGTCGGTCTCGCGACCGGCAAGAAGGAGTACTCGCAGCCGAACGCCGGCGGCGGCGCCAGCGGGCCGTTCTACGACGGCTCGGTCTTCCACCGCGTCATCGGCGGCTTCATGATCCAGGGCGGCGACCCGACCGGCACCGGTCGCGGCGGCCCGGGCTACCAGTTCGGGGACGAGTTCCACCCCGACCTGAAGTTCGACCGGCCGTACCTGCTGGCGATGGCGAACGCCGGGCCCGGCACCAACGGGTCCCAGTTCTTCATCACCGTGGGCCCGACGCCGCACCTCAACCGTCGGCACACGATCTTCGGTGAGGTGGCCGACGCGGAGTCCCGCGCCGTCGTCGACACGATCGCGAACACCGCCACCGACCGTGCCGACCGGCCGCTGACGGACGTCGTGATCCAGCACATCGACGTCGAGTAGGAGCCGAGTGACGTACCCCGCCGGACCGCCCGAGCCGGCGGCCGGGCCGCCGGTCTGCCCCCGGCATCCGGACCGCCCGACGGGCCTGCGGTGCACGCGGTGCGGTCGGCCCGCCTGCCCGGAGTGCCTGCGCGACGCCGCGGTCGGCCAGCAGTGCGTCGACTGCGTGTACCAGGGCAGCCGGGGCGTCCGGCGGGGCAGGACCGTGGCGGGCGCCGAACCGGGTGGCCGTCCGCTCGTGGTGCCGGTGCTCGTGGCGCTCAACGTGGCGCTGTTCGTGTTCACCGCCGCCCAGGCCCGCAGCATCGGGTCGAACGCCGCCGCGCCGCTCTTCCGGGAGTGGGTGCTGGTTCCCGGGCTGGTCGCCACCGGTGACTGGTGGCGGCCGCTGACGGCCGGCTTCCTGCACTACGGGCCGCTGCACCTGGTGTTCAACATGCTGGCGCTCTGGATCATCGGGCGGGAGCTCGAGCCCGTGCTGGGCCGGATCCGGTTCCTCGCCGTCTACCTGGTGGCGCTGCTCGGCGGCGCGGCCGCCGTGATGCTGTTCTCCCCGCCCGCCTCGCTGGTCGCCGGTGCCTCGGGCGCGGTGTTCGGGTTGATGGGCGCGCTGTTCGTGGTCGCCCGGCGGCTGCGGGTCCCGACTGGCCAGGTCGTCGGCCTGGTCGTGGTGAACCTCGTGCTGAGCGTGGTCGTGCCGGGGATCTCGCTGGTCGGCCACCTGGGCGGACTGGTGCTGGGCTCGGCCGCCACCCTCGCGCTGGTGCACGTGCCGCCGGTGCGCAACCGCACGGTTCTGCAGACCGGGGCGCTCGTGGTGCTCACGGTCGCGGTGCTGACCGTCATCGTCGGACGCGCCGCCGCCGTCGCCTTCGTCTGAGACCGGCCGGCCCGCCGGGGCCTCCACCGGACCGCTCCGGCGACCCACACCGGACCGCTCCGGCGACCCACACCGGACCGCTCCGGCGACCCACGCCGGACCGCTCCGGCGACCCACGCCGGACCGCTCCGGCGACGGCGAGCCGCTCAGGAACGGCTGGGGAGGTAGGGCCGCACGACCTCGGCGACGTCCTCGGGATCGGCGCCGAGGTCCAGCCGGCCCAGCACCACGAGGCGCTCCTCGCCGCCGACCAGCAGGTCGAGCTCCAGCAGGCTGGTCTCGCGGCCGAAGCGCCGCGTCCGCAGCACCCGCACCCGCTGTACGGCGGGCCAGTCGACGGACCGCGTGCGTGTGAGGCTGCGCACCACGAGCCCGTGGGCGTGCAGCGCGAGTCGGGGCCGGGCCACCGTGCCGACCAGCGAGGCGTACCCGAGGCCGAGCGCGGCGACCCCGGCGATCAGGCGCCCGGCCGGGTCGGCGGCGCCGAGCAGCAGGACCAGGAACCAGGCGAGCGCGGCCCCGGCGAGGACCCAGCCGAGCGCGACGAGCCCGCGGGCCGGGGCCCACCGGTGCTCACACATGGTAGCTGTGAGAGTTGTCCACAGGCCTTGTCCACAGTGGGGATGAATCACACACCTGTAGTTTCACCTGGCCAGGGGGGTGGCGGGGTCGGTGTCCCCCGTATCACGCTGCGTGATGGCGTCCGGCTAGCGCCACCGCATGGACATGAGGAGCGCGATCACGATCAGCCCGAAGCCGACGAGGAAGTTCGCGCCGCCCAGCGCCTGCATGAAAGGGATGGCGTCGCGGGCCAGGTAGTCGGTGATCAGCCAGGCCAGCCCGAGCAGGCCGACGCCCAGCATGATGGCGACGTACGCGGGATGGGTGGGGCCCTTGACCTTCACGGGCTTCCGGTCGCTCGCCGGCGGGGTGTAGGCGACCTTCTTGCGGACCTTGGACTTCGGCATCGGGGACCTCGTGGAGCTTTCTGCGGGTGGTGCGGGGTGGTGCGCACCGGGTGCGCACCGCTCGCCGACCACCGTAGCGCGAAACCTCCCGCGCCGGGCCGGCGCGGACTCCGCTCAGATCTGGGCGGTGAGGGCGGCGACCTCGTCTCCGAGCCGGCGGACGAGCTCCTCCGGCACCTCGTGCCCCGCGGTGGCGAGCCAGTTGGCCAGCATCCGGTGCCCGCCCTCGGTGAGCACGGACTCGGGGTGGAACTGGACGCCCTCGATCGGCAGGTCCTTGTGCCGCACGGCCATGATCAGGCCGGTCTCGGTGCGCCCGGTGACCTCGAGCTCCACCGGCAGCGTGTCCGGCCGGATCGACAGCGAGTGGTACCGGGTCGCGGTGAACGGCGCGGGCAGCCCGCGCAGCACGCCGACCCCGTCGTGGAAGACCTGCGAGGTCTTCCCGTGCAGCAGCTCCGGTGCCCGCTCGACCACGCCGCCCCAGGCCACCCCGATGGCCTGGTGGCCGAGGCAGACCCCGAGCAGCGGGAGGTTGCGGTCCCCGGCCGCCTTGATGACGTCGATGCTCCGGCCGGCCTCCTCCGGGGTGCCGGGGCCGGGGCTGACCAGGACCGCGCCCACCTCGCCGAGCTCGTCCAGCCCGGCGGTCAGCTCGTCGTTGCGCAGCACGACCGGCTCGACGCCGAGCTGCGCCAGGTACTGGACGAGGTTGTAGACGAAGCTGTCGTAGTTGTCGACGACCAGGACGCGCATCAGTTCCCGCCTCCGAAGAACCCACCGCCGGACGCCTGGCCCACGGTCAGCGTGACCGTGTCGTCCGGGTCCACGGACCGGCCTGCCGACGGATCCGACCTGACCACCTTGTTGTCCTGCGCCGAGTCCTGCACCTGGGTGGCCTGCAGCTGGTAGTTGCGGATGCCGGCCGAGCGCAGCTGGTCGACCGCGTCGTCGACGGACTGGCCCACGACGTCCGGCATCTGCACCTTGTTGCCGCGCGAGACCTGGAGCGTGATCGTGCTGCCGGGGGCGACCCGCGTGCCGGCCGACGGGTTGGAGCCCACCACGGTGCCCTCCTCACCGGCGCCGTCGACCTCCTGGGTCTGCACCGAGGTGAACCCCGAGTCGGCCAGCGTCCGGGTGGCCCGGTCCTCGCTCTGACCGGTGACGTCCGGCACCGCGACGGTCGTCTGCTTCGTGCCGACCACGACGGACACGGCGCTGCCGCCGGGCGCGTCGACCCCGGCCGCCGGCGACGAGGAGATGATCTTGCCGACGAGGTCGGAGTCCGAGGTCTCCTGGGTGCTCCGGTCGCCCAGCGTGAGACCCCGCTGCTCGAGCAGCGCCGCGGCCTCGTCCGTGGTCTTGCCGGTCAGCGCCGGGACCGTGGCCGACGCCGGCCCGGTGCCCACGTAGATCGTGACGCGGCTGCGCTCGGCGACCTGGACGTTCCCGGCCGGGTCGGTGCGGGTGACCTTGTTGGTCTGGGCGACGTCCGACGGCTCCTGTCTGAGGTCCACCAGCAGCCCCGCGTTCGACACGGCGGTGCGCGCGGCATCGGGGTCCTGCCCGACGACGTCCGGCACGGCGACCTGGTCGGGTTGCGCGGGCCCGCCGAGCACCTGGTAGGCGAAGAAGCCGATCAGACCGAGCGCGGCGAGCACCGCGACGACGATCCCGATCGTGCGCCCGGTGCCGCGCCGCGGCTGCTCGTCCTCCCACACCTGCGGGGGCGGCGGCGGGCCGTGCCGGCCGCCGCCGGAGATCCGCCGGGTGGTGGCGGTCTGCTCGGCGAGCAGTGCGGTCCGCTCGTCCTCGCTCATCACCATGGGGGCGAGCGGCTGCTGGCCGTTGCGCACCCGGATGAGGTCCGCGCGCATCTCGGCGGACGACTGGTACCGATTGGCGGGGTTCTTCGACAGCGCCTTGAGCACGACGGCGTCGAGCGAGGGCGGGATCTGCGGGTTGACGTCCGAGGGTCGCCGCGGGTCCTCCCGCACGTGCTGGTAGGCCACCGCGACCGGCGTGTCGCCGGTGAACGGCGGCTCTCCGGTGAGCAGCTCGAACAGCACGCACCCCGCGGCGTAGACGTCCGACCGCGCGTCGACCTGCTCCCCGCGCGCCTGCTCGGGGGACAGGTACTGCGCGGTGCCGATGACGGCCGCCGTCTGCGTGACGTTCTGGCCCTCGCCCAACGCGCGGGCGATGCCGAAGTCCATCACCTTCACCGCGCCGTTGCGGGTGATCATGATGTTCGCCGGCTTCACGTCCCGGTGGATGATGTGGTGCCGGTGGCTGAAGTCGAGCGCGGCGCAGACGTCCGCCATGACCTCGATGACGCGCTGCTGGGACAGCGGCCCGGTGGTCTTGACGATCTCCCGCAGCGTCTGGCCGTCGACGTACTCCATGACGATGTACGGCAGCGGGCCGAACTCGCTCTGGGTCTCGCCGGTGTCGTACACCGCGACGATGGCGGGATGGTTGAGCGCGGCCGCGTTCTGGGCCTCGCGGCGGAACCGCAGCTGGAACTGGGGGTCGCGCGCGAGGTCGGCGCGCAGCACCTTGATCGCGACGTCCCGGCCGAGCCGCGTGTCCATACCACGATGGACCTCGGACATGCCGCCGTAGCCGAGCGTGTCGCCCAGCTGGTAGCGCTCGGAGAGCAGCTTGGGGGTCGTCATCGGGTCCGGTTCCTGGAGGGGGCGGGGGCGGGGGCGGGTCCCATCATGCCCGGGCGGGGCACGGTCGCGGTCCCCGGCCACCCCGGGCGGGGACCGACCCCGCGACTGCGAGGGCTCACCGGACCTCCTCCGTGCGGGTCGGGGCGGCCGTGTCCCCCGGGGATCCGGCCGGTGCCGCCGGACGAGCGAGGACGGCCACCTGGCCCGGTACGCTACCTGCCCCGGTCCGCGCGTGCGTGCCGGTCGACGTGGGCCCGGTGGACGGTGCCGTGGCGTCGGCGAACAGCTTCGGAACCGTGAGCGCCGCCACCACGACGGCCGCGACGATCAGCAGCACGAAGGCCACGAGCAGCACGGTGCCGCCGCGGTTCGGCTGCGAGCGGGCGACGAGCTTGAGCGGCTCGGTCGGGGGCGCCGGGGCGACCGGAGGGCGCCGCGGCGGAGTGCGGGAGGTCGTCCCAGGCGCCGACGAACCGGGCGCCGACGAACCGGGCGCCGACGAACCGGGCGCTGACGGACCGGGCGCCGACGGACCGGGGGACGGCCGGCCGGTCGGCGTGTGTGCGGCGCCGGGCTTCGGGGTCGGTGCCGAAGTGGGGGTCGGTGCCGGGGTGGGGGTCGGTGCCGGGGTGGGGGTCGGTGCCGGGGTGGGGGTCGGTGCCGGGGTGGGGGTCGGTGCCGGGGTGGGGGTCGGGGCGGCCGTGCGGCCGGGCGCGGCGCCCGGTGAGGGGCCGGGGGAGGCCGCGCGGGTGGCCGTGTCGGCGCCGGCGGGCCCTGCTGTGCGGTCGGGCGCCGATCGCTCCGCCGCACGCCCCTCGACCCGTGTCGCTGCCCGCGCCGTCGGTCGGTCGGACGGGGGGCGCTCGGCCTGCTCGGCCACCGAGCGCGCCTCGGGAGCCGGTGCGGAGCCGGGCGACACCGGGGGCAGGGACGGGGCGGACGAGGGCCCGCCGGCCGCCGCCGAGGAGGACGACGACGAGGACGCCTCGGCGCCCCCGCCCGAGCCCGGCCGGCTCCGGTCCCGCCCGCGACCCGCCCGCCGCTCCCGCTTGCTGCGCCGTCGGTGACCGGGGCGGGTGTCGGTCCCGCCGGCCGTGCCGTCGTCGGCTCCCGCGGCGCCCTCGGGGTCGGCGGCAGGGAGCCGCAGGCCCTGTGCGGTCATCCGGGCCGGTGTGGGCAGGGCCTCCTCCCGGCGCACGGCGGCGATCGCGGCGGCCAGCTCGGCGCCGTCGGCGTAGCGCCGGTGCGGGTCCTTGACCAGGATCGTCTCGATCAGCTGCCGGACCCGCCACGGGACCGACCCGGGCAGCGGCGGCGGCTCGTCCCGGACCTGCATCATGGCGACGGCGACGGCGTTCTCGGCACGGAAGGGCCGGTGGCCGGCCAGGCACTCGTACCCGACGATGCCGAGCGAGTAGACGTCGCCCTCCGGCCCGGCCTCGCCGCCGCTGGCCTGCTCCGGCGCGATGTAGTGGGCCGTGCCCATCACCATGCCGGTGCGGGTGACGGGGACGGCGTTGGCCGCCTTGGCGATGCCGAAGTCCGTGAGTTTCACGGTGCCGTCGACGCGGATGAGGATGTTCCCGGGCTTGACGTCCCGGTGCACGAACCCGCGCTCGTGCGCCGCGTGGAGCGAGTGCGCGGCCTGCTCCATGATCCGTAGCGTCTCGGCCGGCTCCATCGGGCCGCGGGCGATCACGGCGGACAGCGGTTCCCCGCGGACCAGCTCCATCACCAGGTAGGCCGTTCGCCGGCCGTCCTCGGTGACCTCGTCCTCGCCGTAGTCGTGGACGGCCGCGACGCCGGAGTGGTTGAGCGAGGCCACGGTGCGGGCCTCGATCCGGAAACGGTGGAGGAACTCGTCGTCGTCGGAGAGCTCACCGCGCAGCACCTTGACCGCCACGCCGCGGCCGAGCCGCTCGTCGAGCGCCTCCCACACCTCGCCCATGCCGCCGACGGCGATCCGCCGCTCCAGCCGGTAGCGGTCGGCGATCAGCCGGCCCGCGGCGAGGGTGCCGGGGACCGGGAGCGAGCCGCCCGCGGCGGTCACCGGCCGCCCCGCAACGCCTCCGCGATCACGGCCCGGCCGATCGGCGCGGCGACGGAGCCACCGGTCGCCTCGAGGGCCCGGTTCCCGCCGTTCTCGACGAGCACGGCCACGGCGACCTGCGGGTCGTTCGCGGGAGCGAAGGCGACGTACCAGGCGTGCGGCGGGGTGTTCTTGGGATCGGTGCCGTGTTCGGCGGTCCCGGTCTTGGACGCGATCTGGACGCCGGTGATCTTCCCGCCGCCGGACGTGCGGGCCTCCGAGCCGAGCATCATGTCGGTGAGCGTGGCGGCGACCCCCGCAGGCATCGACCGGCCGAGCCGGTCCGGCTCGGTGGTGTCGATGACGTCGAGGTCCGGCCCCTGCACCTCCTTGATCAGGTGCGGGGCCATGGTCTGCCCGCCGTTGGCGATCGACGCGACGATCATGGCGTTCTGCAGCGGGGTCAGCCGGACGTCCCGCTGCCCGATCGAGGACTGCTGTACGGCCGCGGTGTCCGGCAGGTCCCCGACGCCCGAGGGCGTCACCGGCATCGGGACGGAGAGGTCGGAGCGGCCGATGCCGAACGCGTCCGCCTGGGCGCGCAGCTTGTCCGCCCCCAGCTCGCCGCCGAGCTGGGCGAAGGCCGTGTTGCAGGAGCGGGCGAGGGCCTCGCGCAGCGACGCGGTCTGCCCCGTGCCGCACTGCGTGCCGGCGTAGTTCTCCAGCGTGGTGTTCGTCCCGGTCAGTCGGATGTTCGAGGCCGCCGTGAGCTGGCTGTCCGGGGTGTAGCCGTTCTGCAGCGCGGCGGCCACGTCCACCAGCTTGAAGGTCGACCCGGGCGGGAAGGTCTGGTCGATCGCGCGGTTGGGCAGGGTCGCCGGGTCGGCCGCGTTGATCGACTTCCAAGCCTGCTGCTGGGTCGAGGAGTTGTGGCTGGCCAGCGGGTTGGGGTCGTACGACGGCGTGGACACCATCGCCAGGATCTCGCCGGTCTTCGGCTGCAGCGCCACGACCGCGCCCTCGTAGCCCTGCTCGGACATCTCCTGGTACGCCCGCTCCTGCACGGACGGCTCGAGCGTGAGCACGACGTTCCCGCCGCTCGGGTCCCGCCCGGTGATCAGGTCGGAGAGCCGGCGGGCGAACAGCCGGTCGTCGCTGCCGTTGAGCACCGGGTCGGCGTAGCGCTCCAGCCCGCTGGAGCTGTAGATCACCGAGTAGTAGCCGGTCACCGGCGAGTAGACGGGGCCGTCGGTGTACTGGCGCTGGTACTTGAGCCGGTCGTCCGTCTCGACGCTCTGCGCCAGCACCTGCCCCTCGGCCGAGATCTGGCCGCGCTTGCGGGCGTACTCGGCGAGCAGCACGCGCTGGTTGCGCGGGTCGTCCCGGTAGTCGCCGGCCTTCACGACCTGCACATAGGTCAGGTTGCCGAGCAGCAGCAGGATCAGCGCCATCACGGCGATGGCGATCCGGCGGATCGGGGTGTTCACGGGCGACCCCCGGGCGGGCTCGGGAGCGGCCCGGTGGTGGGCCGCTGGACCAGCTCGGTGCCGGCGTCGGCGATCGGGACCGCGGGGGCGGCGGGCCGGCGGGTGAGCGGGGCCCGGGCGGCGTTGGAGATCCGCAGGAGCATCGCCACGAGAGCGTAGTTCGCCACGAGCGACGACCCGCCGTAGGACAGGAACGGCAGGGTCAGGCCGGTCAGCGGGATCAGCTTGGTGACGCCGCCGATGACCACGAAGATCTGCAGCGCCACCGCGAAGGACAGGCCGGTGGCCAGCAGCTTGCCGAAGCTGTCGCGCACCGCCAGCGCGCTGCGCAGGCCGCGGGTGATCAGCACCAGGTAGACGACCAGGATCGAGGCCAGCCCGATCAGCCCGAGCTCCTCGCCGAGCGAGGAGAAGATGAAGTCGCTCTCGGCGAACGGCACCAGGTCGGGGCGGCCCGCGCCCAGGCCGGTGCCACCGACGCCGCCGGTCCCGAGCCCGAACAGCGCCTGCCCGATCTGGTAGCCGCGGTTGTCGTAGTCCGAGAAGGGGTCGAGCCACACCTGCACGCGGACCTGCACGTGCCCGAACAGCTGGTACGCGACGAGCGCGCCGACCGCGAAGAACCCGAGGCCGATGAGCATCCAGGACACGCGCTCGGTGGCCGCGTAGAGCAGGACCAGCAGGATCCCGAAGAACAGCAGCGAGGAACCCAGGTCGCGTTCCACGACGAGCACGCCGACCGACAGCCCCCACGCCACCAGCAGCGGTGCGAGGTCGCGGGCGCGTGGCAGCTCCATACCGAGGAACCGGCGCCCTGCCGTGGAGAACAGGTCCCGCTTCTGCACCAGGAACGCGGCGAAGAAGATGATCAGCAGGATCTTGGCGAACTCGCCGGGCTGGATGCCCGCCCCGCCGACCCGGATCCACAGCTTGGCCCCGTTGACCTCGGAGATCGACGACGGCAGCAGGCCGGGCAGGGCCAGCAGGACCAGGCCGACGAACCCGCACGTGAAGCCGTAGCGCGCCAACGAACGGTGGTCGGAGACCCGCCACAGCACCGCGATGAACAGCGCCAGCCCGACCGCCGTCCACAGAATCTGCTTGAACACCAGCGAGCCCGGCTCGGGCTGGCCGAGCAGTGCCGCGCGGTCCGCGTCGGCCAGGTCGAGCCGGTGGATCATCACCAGGCCCAGCCCGTTGAGCAGGGCGACCGAGGGCAGGATCAGCGGGTCGGCGTAGGGCGCGAACCTGCGCACCGCGAGGTGCGCGAGGGTGAGCACGACCAGGTAGGCGAGGCCGACGTAGAGCAGCGTCGGGGTGAGCTCCTGCTCCTGGTTCGCCTCCACCAGCACGAGCGCGCCGGTGACGATGATCGCGGCGAACACCAGCAGCAGCAGCTCGATGGTGCGCCCGGTGGGCAGCGCGGGGGCGCCCTCCCGACCGTCCGCCCCGTCCGGCCGGGCCGCCCTGAGTCCCGGGGCCGCCATCAGCTCGCCGGCCGGCAGGTCAAGCCGGGCTCGGGGGTGACGGTCGGCAGCGGGGTCGTGTCCGTGGGCGGCGCGTTCGGGTCCACCGGCGCGTTCGGGTCTACCGGGGCGTTCGGGTCCACCGGGGCGTTCGGGTCCGGCGCGGCGCCGCCGGGCGGGGCGGCCGGTGTCGTGGTCGGGGCTGCCGGCTGCTCGACGGGGCAGATCGGCAGCATCCGCTGGTGCAGCCGGTCGACGGTGCCGCGGGCGCCGTCGAGGCCCTCCGAGGCGGGGATGCCGGCGGTGACCGTGTTGCGGACGTCCTCGGGCAGGTCCGACAGGGTGATGTCCGTCCGCTCGGCCACGGTCTGCAACGGCACGCCCAGCACGCTCCCGCGCACCCCCTGGTAGATCACGACCTGCTCGGCCTCGGTCCCGACGTAGTACTGCTGCATCACCCAGGTCCGGGCCAGCCAGCCGCCGAGGACGAGGACGACGAGCAGCCCGGCGACGGCGAGGCCCACGCGGACCGCGGTCCGGTGGTGCGGGCGGTCCGGCCGGACCGCCGCGGCGGGCTCGACGCGGCGGGGCAGGGCCCGGGGGAGTGTGGTCGCGGAGGCCCGGGCGGCCGCGGTGTCGGCGCCGCTGATCCCGTCCTCGCTGCCGTCGCCTGCCGCGCCGCCGATGATGGGGGCGTCGTCGCCGTAGTCGACGTCGAGGACGTCGGCCACGATGCAGGTGATGTTGTCCGGCCCGCCCCCGCGCAGGGCGAGCTCGATCAGCCGGTCGGCGCACTCGCGCGGGTCGGCGTACTGGCGCAGCGTCTCGGCCAGCGTCTCGTCGCTCACCGGACCCGACAGCCCGTCCGAGCAGAGCAGGTAGCGGTCACCGGCCCGCGCCTCGCGGATGGTCAGCGAGGGCTCGACCTCCGCCCCGGTGATGGCCCGCAGGAGCAGCGAGCGCTGCGGGTGGGTGTGTGCCTCGTCCTCGCTGATCCGGCCCTCGTCGATCAGCGACTGGACGAAGGTGTCGTCCTTCGTGATCTGCGTGAACGCGCCCTCGCGGAGCTGGTAGGCCCGCGAGTCGCCCACGTGCACCAGGCCGAGCCGGTTGCCCGCGAAGAGGATCGCGGTCAGCGTGGTGCCCATGCCCTCGAGGTCGGGGGACTCGGCGACGTGCCGGGTGATCGCCGCGTTGCCCTCGAAGGTGGCCTCGCGCAGCTCGGCCAGCAGGTCGTCGCCGGGCTGGTCCTCGTCGAGCGGGGCCAGTGCGGAGATGACGAGGGACGACGCCACCTCGCCGGCGGCGTGTCCGCCCATCCCGTCCGCCAGCGCCAGCAGCCGCGGACCGGCGTAGACCGCGTCCTGGTTGTTCTGCCGGACGAGCCCGCGATCGCTGCGGGCGGAGTAGCGCAGGACCAGCGTCATGAGCGCAGCTCGATCACCGTCTTGCCGATACGGACAGGAACCCCGAGGGGAACCCGGGTGGGTCCGGTGACCTTAGCCCGGTCCAGATAGGTCCCGTTCGTCGACCCGAGGTCCTCGACGTACCACTCCTCGCCCTGCTGGCTGATCCGCGCGTGCCGGGTCGAGGCGTAGTCGTCGTCGAGCTTGAGGGTCGAGTCGTCCGCGCGCCCGACCAGGATCGGCCGTGAATCGAGCGTGATCCGGGTGCCCGCCAGCGGCCCCTGCGTGACCAGCAGCTGCCGGGCGGTGCGGCTGCGCCCCGCACGGGCCGACACCCGCCCGCCGCCGGGCAGGATCGCCCGCAGGCCGGACGCCGCGTACAGGTCCGACCGGACCACCCGCAGCGCGACCAGCACGAACAGCCAGAGCAGGGCGAGGAAACCCGCTCTGGTCAGCTGCAGCACCAATTCGGGCACTCGCCGGGCACTCCGATCTCGTTCGGTGGGCAGGGACTCGGCAGGGACGGTGCAGCGTACCGGCCCCGCCCGTGCGGCCTCCCGCCGGACGCGGGTCGGCTCAGCCCTGCGTGCGGAAGACCAGGCTGGAGTGGCCCACCCGGACCACGTCGCCGTCCGTCAGCTGCCACTGCTGCACCGGGTTGCCGTTCACCGTGGTGCCGTTCGTGGAGCCGAGGTCCGACAGCGTGGCCGTGTGCCCGTCCCAGCTGATCTCCAGGTGTCGACGGGAGACGCCGGTGTCCGGCAGCCGGAAGTTCGAGTCCTGCCCGCGGCCGATGACGTGCGTGCCCTCGGTCAGCGGGTAGCTGCGACCGGAGCCGTCGTCCAGGGTCAGCGTGGCCTGCAGCTGCTGACCGTAGCCGGGCTGGCCGCCCCAGCCCTGCTGCTGGCCGTAGCCCTGCTGGTCGTAGCCGCCGTCGTAGCCCTGGTCGTACTGCTGCTGGCCGTAGCCGTCGTAGCCGGGCTGCGCGTAGCCCTGCTGGCCGCCGTACTGGGGCTGGCCGTAGCCGGGCTGGGCGTAGGCCTGCTGGCCGCCGTACTGCTGGCCGGCGTCGTAGCCCTGGTCGTACTGCTGGCCGCCGTACTGGGGCTGGCCGTAGCCCTGCTGGCCGTAGCCCTGCTGGTCGCCGTACCCGCCCTGGCCGCCGTACTGCTGGCCGTAGCCCTGCTGGTCGTACCCACCCTGCTGCGGGTACCCGCCCTGCTGGCCGTAGCCCTGCTGGTCGTACCCGCCCTGCTGGTCGTACCCGCCCTGCTGCGGGTAGCCGCCCTGCTGGCCGTAGCCCTGCTGGCCGGGCTGACCCTGCTGGTCCTGCGGCGGGGCGTAGGTCTGCTGGCCGTACGGGGCGCCACGGTCGTAGCCGTACTGCCCGTTCTCCTCGGGGTGGCCCGGTTGCTGGCTCATGGGTGCTTCTCCTGCGTTGCGTGCTCGTCCGGCGGACCGACGGGAAGCGTCGGGGTCCACGGCCGAGCGGGTGCGGAACTGTCCCGTGTGCAGCGCCTCGGAGCGCTCCAGGAAGACTACGACCTCGCCGTAGGTGTCCCATCCCTGGTCGGCGAGTTGAGCGGCGACGTGCGCGGAGAGCGAGTCCACGACCCCGGCGGTGTCGCCAGCCATGCGGTCCAGATCGGCGGGGCTGAGCTGCACGGTGTAGCGGTTGGGTGCGAGCACCCGACCCCCCGCGAGCTGCCGGAGATGGTCCTCGGCTTCCCTGAGCAGCGCCTGGGCGACCTCCTGGGGAACGACGCTGCCTCCGAAGACCCGCGCGAAGGCGTCGCCCACCAGCCCCTGGAGGCGGCGTTCGAAGCGATCGACACGGCCCACTCGATCTTCCTTTCGTCCGCTCGGCGTGTTACCGGCTTCCCCGATCGTATCCGTGGTAGGCCCGCGTCCGGTGACGCCCGACCCGGTGGTGCGGTGACCGTCCGCCCGTGCGCGCCGGATCGTCGGCCGACGATCGGGTGGGGGACCCCCCTCGCACGGGCCCTCCGGAGGTCGTGCTAGCTTTTCCCAGTCGCTCGGGCGAGTGGCGGAATGGCAGACGCGCACGGTTCAGGTCCGTGTGTCCGAAAGGACGTGAGGGTTCAACTCCCTCCTCGCCCACCAGCTCCCGAAGGTCCGCCTGGCACCGGCGGGCCTTCGTCCGTTCTCGGGTCGGTGAGCCGCCGGCTGGGTGCGGCGACCGGTCGATCACCGGCCCTCACCCGCGCACGGCCGGGCGTTCGGGGTGATCGGCCAGAACCAGCACGTCGGCGGCTCCGGCGGGGTCCCGCTCGCGGGCGTAGCGCTCGAACACGGGCAGGGTCCAGCGCTCCTCCTCGGGGGTGCGGCGGGCGAGGGCGGCGCGGTCCATGTGCAGGTGGGCGACCAGCTCGAAGGGCAGCCCCCGGCCGAGCAGCAGGGCGCCCGCGACCACCACCACACCCCCGGCACCGAGGTCGCGGTAGTCCTCGCGGTAGGCGCGGTCCCGCTCGGCGTCCCAGAGCCGGGGGAGCACCCGCCCCGTGCCGTCCGGGCCCGCGGGGTCGAGGACCTCGCGCCGCAGGGCGCCCTCGTCGAGCCAGCCGTCCAGGAACATGTCCTCGTCGTGGTGGCCGTACTCCAGCCGCAGCGAGGCGGGCCGCAGGAAGTCCCCGGCCCGCACCGTCACGGCCGCCCGGCCGCGCAGCCGCAGCCCCTCGACCACCGCCTCGGCGAGCTCGGCCGTGCCCGTCGGCGGCGGCCCGTCGAGCGCGACCCGGACCCGTCCGGGCCGCGCGTCGGCCCGCTCGACCAGGTGCTCCACGAGCGCCTCGCGACTCACCGGCCGGATCGGGCGTGTCGAGGTCACTGGCGGTAGTTCTCCACCACTGAGGCGCCGCGGGGCCGTGCCTCGTCCGGGTCCTGGCCCGCGGCCCGGCGGGCGTCGCGCTGGCGCAGCAGGTCCCAGCACCGGTCCAGGTCCACCCCGATCCGGTCGAGCCGGGCCTTCTCGTCGCCGCTCAGCGGGCTGCCGACGTGCGCGCGCTCGAGCCGGTGCTCCTCCTCGACGAGGTCGGTGATCCGCTGGCGCAGTTCGGCGTCGTCGGTCATGAAGATCCCTCCGGGCTTGCTGGGCGATCGCTGCACCTCCGACACTAGTCGCGTGACCTCGGGGCAGGGTGGCTCGCTGGTGCGGGCGCTGCGCGTGCTCGAGGCCGTCTCCGCGCTCGGCGACGGGGTCACCGCGAAGGCCATCGCCCGCCGGCTCGGCTGCCCGCTGCCGACCGTCTACCGGGCCCTCGGCACCCTGGTCGAGGAGGGCTACCTGGTCCGGCTCAACGCCGTGCGCGGCTACGGGCTCGGCTACCGGGTCGCCGAGCTGCACCGGGGACTCACCACGCAGGTCCGGCCGTCGCCGGCGGTGCGCGGGCTGCTCCACGAGGTGCACGACGGCGTGGGCGCGGCCGCGTACCTGGCCGTCCGGCGGGACGTCGACGTGGTGGTCGCACACGTCGACCGCTGCGCGGAGCATCCCGGACCGCTCGGCCTGCGGGTCGGGGAGCCCGCCCCCGTGCACGCCACCGCCCTGGGCAAGGCGCTGCTCGCCGGCCTCGGTGCCGCCGAGCTGGGCGAGGTGCTGGAGCGCACGCCGCTGACCGCCTACACCCCCCGGACGATGGCGGACCGGCGCAGCCTGGACCGGGAGCTGCAGCGGATCCGGGCGGCCGGCGCCGCCGTCGAGGTCGAGGAGTTCCACCGCGGGGTGGCCGGCGTCGCCGTCGCGCTGCGCGGGGGGACGGCGGCGGTGGGGGTCGCGGTGAGCCGCGCCGAGTTCTCCGCGCGGCGCTGGGAGCTGGAGCACGCGGTCCGGGAAGCCGCCGACCGGGTGTCCCGGGTGCTCACGGCCTGAGCCGGGCGCCGCCGGATCGGCGGTCCACCGGACCGGGTCCTCGGCGCGGGCCCGGAGTGCCGGGGGGTGGGCGGGGGTCCGGGTCGGCGGGGCCGGGGTCGGTGGGGCCGGGGTCGGTGGGGCCCGGAGGGTCGTCAGAGCAGCTCGGCCAGGGTGTCCAGCTCGGTCAGGGTGGCGGACTCGGCGTCGGGCCCCTCCTGGTCCGTCAGGGTGAACAGCACCCGGTCCACGCCCGCCTCCGCGTACGACGCCGCCGCGTCGGGTTTCGGGACGCCGCCGAAGATCGTGACGGGGAGGTGGCCGCGACCGGCCTCCGCACAGCGCCGGCGCAGCTCCGTCACCCGCTCCGCGAAGGCGTCGAGCTCCCCCATCCGGATCCGCAGCGGGATCCAGCCGTCGCCGTGCGACAGGACCCGGTCGAGCACGGTCGGCCCGCCGCCGCCGATCAGCACCGGCGGCCCGGCCGTCGGCTTCGGCCAGGACCAGCTCGGGTCGAAGTCCACGAACCGGCCGTGGTACTCCGCCTCGTCCCGGGTCCAGAGCGCGCGCAGCGCCTCGATCCGCTCGAGCATCTGGGCGGTCCGCTGCCGCGGGTCGACGCCGTGGTGCGCCATCTCCTCCTCGTTCCAGCCGGGCCCCACCCCCAGCTCGACCCGCCCGGGAGCGAGCCGCTCGACGCTCGCCACCTGCTTGGCCAGGTTGAGCGGATGGTGCTGGTTGATCAACGTCACGCCCGTGCCCAGCGCGATCCGCTCGGTCACCGCTGCCATGGCGCCCAGCGCGACGAAGGGGTCGAAGGTGTGGCTGTACTGCCGCGGCAGCTCGGCCCCGCCGGGCCAGGGCGAGCGCCGGCTGGTCGGGATGTGCGTGTGCTCGGTGAGGAACAACGCCGAGAAGCCGCGCGCCTCGACGCCGCGGGCGAGGACGAGGGGGTCGATGCCGTAGTCGGTCAGGAAGGTGGTGACGCCGATGTCCATGACCGGGGACGATGCCATCCGCGCCCGTCCTGCACGGCGCCGCCGAGCACGTCGTGCGTGACGGACCGCGACACGGTGCTGATCCCCGGGCGGTCGGCCGCCCGGCGGGGCGATCGGTGACGGGGGTCGACGAGGGGCCGCGGCGGTTGATCGCCGGTCCGGACCGTCCGACGCCGCCCTGGGCCGCGAGCGGTCCCGTCCGAGATCACGGCCGAGCCGCCCGCCGGCGTCGTGCTCGACCCGGCCGTCGCGGTCCCGCTTCGCCGGGCCACAGCGGGGTCCGCGGGTCTACCGTCTGCCCATGGGGCCCCGCACCGAACCTCCGTTCCGCGCCGACCACGTCGGCTCCCTGCTCCGCCCGAAGGCCCTGCTCGACGCCCGGGCGCAGTACCCCGCCGGCTCGCCCGAGCTCACGGCGGCGGAGGACGAGGCGATCCGCGACGTCGTCCGGCTGCAGGAGGAGATCGGGCTGCAGGCGGCCACGGACGGCGAGTTCCGCCGCACCTCCTGGCACATGGACTTCATCTACCAGCTCGGCGGCGTCACGAAGACGGACGAGCAGATCCGGGTCCGGATGGTCAACGCCGAGGGGGAGGGCGCGTTCACCTCGGCCGGCCTGGCGATCACCGAGAAGGTGCGGCTGCGCGAGCCGATCTTCGCCGACGCCTTCCGGTTCCTCGCCTCGTGCACCACGAGCGCGGTCCCGAAGCTGACCATCCCCTCGCCGAGCATGGTCCACTACCGCGGCGGCACGGCGGCGATCGACCGCTCGGTGTACCCGGACGTCGAGGAGTTCTGGCGCGACCTGTCGGCCGCCTACGCCGACGAGGTCCGGGCGCTGGGCGAGCTCGGCTGCCGCTACCTGCAGCTCGACGACACCTCGCTCGCCTACCTGAACGACCCGGCCCAGCGGGCCGAGCACGCCGCCGACGACGCCGACCACCTGCACGAGCGCTACATCCGCCAGATCAACGCCGCGATCGCGGACAAGCCCGAGGGCATGCGGATCACCACCCACATGTGCCGCGGCAACTACCGGTCCTCGTGGGCCGCGGAGGGCGGCTACGACTTCGTGGCGGAGGCCCTGTTCGGCGAGCTCGCCGTCGACGGCTTCTTCTGCGAGTTCGACGACGAGCGCTCCGGCGGCTTCGCGCCGCTGCGGTTCGTGCCGCCGGGCAAGCAGGTGGTGCTCGGGCTCGTGACCACGAAGAACGGCCGGCTCGAGGACCCGGACACCCTGAAGCGCCGCATCGACGAGGCCGCCGAGTACGTGCCGCTGGAGCAGCTCTGCCTGTCCCCGCAGTGCGGTTTCTCGTCGACGGTCGAGGGCAACACGCTCACCGTCGACGAGGAGATCGCGAAGCTCCGGCTGATCGTGCAGGTCGCGCAGGACGTCTGGGGCTGAGCGGGGGCGGTGCCGGTCGTCGTGCCGGTCGTCGTGCTGGTCCGGGGGGCGAGGCATTCGTGTCGGGGTTCTTGTCGGGGCCCGGCGCTACCGTGCGCTCGTGGCCTATGACGAAGCTCTCGCCGCGCGCCTCCGCAGCCTCCTGACGGGCGAACCCGGGCTGACCGAGAAGCGGATGTTCGGCGGTCTCGCCTTCCTGCTGGGCGGGCACATGGCCGTCGTGGCGAGCGGACGGGGCGGGCTGATGGTCCGGGTCGACCCGGACCGCGCCCCCTCGCTCCTCGCCCGCCCCGGTGTCGAGCGGATGGTGATGCAGGGCCGGGAGATGGCGGGCTGGCTGCGCGTCCTCGGCCGTCCCGAGGTCGACGACGTGGCGGACGAGGACCTCGCCGGCTGGGTCGCCGAGGGCGTGGGGTTCGTGAGGACCCTCCCGCCCAAGTAGGGCGCGGTGGTGCCGCACTCTGCGGACTGTGCGGGCTCCCGAGGACTGGGCGAGCGAGGTGGCGGACGGGGCTCTGCGTCCGGTGTGTGTCGCGGGGACCATGAGCGGCGCCACCTCCGGCTAGGCTCGGGCGGGTGAGCGAGGGGGCCACCGGCTGGGGCGAGCCGCTGTACGAGCGCGTACTGGCCGGCGTCCCGGAGGGCGCATCGGTGCTCGACGTCGGGTGCGGGCCCGGGGTGTTCGCCGCGTTCGCCGCCGCGCGCGGCCTGAAGGTCAGAGGACTCGACGTGGACCGCTCGGCGGTCGCGGCCGCCCGGCGTGCGGTGCCGGACGCGGTGTTCGCGGTCGGCGACGCCCACCAGCTCGACGGGTCCTTCGATCTCGTCGCGCTGGTGCAGGTGCTCGCCCACGTCACCAACCCGCTGAAGGTGCTGAAGGAGGCGGCGCGGGTCGGCGGGCTGGTCCGCGCGACGGTCTGGGGCCGCGAGGAGGAGTCCGACGTCCGGCTCTTCGGCGAGGCCCTCGCCCCGTTCCTCCCGCCGCGCGGCGCCCGCCGCACCCCGGCCGGCCCGCCCCCGCTGACCGAGCCCGACCGCTTCCGGAAGATCGCCTCGACCGCCGGGCTCGAGGTCGTCGCGCTCGACGAGGTGCGCTGCCCGTTCGACTACCCGGACGAGGATTCCCTGGTCGGGCCGCTGCTCACCTCCGACATCGGGCGGTACGCGGTGCACACCGCCGGCCCGGTCGCGGTCCGCGAGGCGGTGCTGGCCACCTTCGCCCCGCACCGCCACGGCGCGGGCTACCGGCTCTGGAACCTCTTCCGGGTCCTCGACTCCCGCCCCACCTGACCCGCGCCGCCCCACCGGCTCGAGCTGGTCGCCAATCCCGTGCAGGGCGCGTCGGCAGGCTGATCCATGGTTGTGTGCAGCAGCGGTTCCTCTCGCGACCTCCGTTGCACATCACCGCCGATCATGTGGGCCCGCGACGCGCTCCCGAGAACGACGGACCGGGGCCCACCACCCCCGCGGGACCCCGGTCGTCGATCGTCGGTCAGGCCCTGGCCTTCGCCTCCTCGGAGTAGCGCAGCTTCAGCAGGGACTTGCAGTACTCGCCGTTGGTCTCGATCCCCACCCGCTGCAGACGCGCCCGCCGCAGGTGCAGCGGCACCTGGGCGGCCGTCACCCGGCTGCCGTCGGGGTGGATGAGCAGCGGCGCGTCGTCCTCGTAGGGCAGCCCGATCGCCAACCGCCGGTCCCGGAGCCGGCGCAGCTCCATGGAGTCGGGGATGTCGGCCAGGGTGAGCTCGGCGAGCTGGTCCGGGCCCAGGCCCTCGTCGACCAGTGGCCGCGCGAGGCGGTCCTGGCCGGCGAGCGCCGCCTTCGACAGGAAGACGCGCCGCAGTTCGTCGAGCTCCGCCGTCGCCTCGCCCTCGAACGAGGCGACGAACCCGGCGTGCGCGGCCACCCCGCCGTTGATCTCCTCCGACGCGTGGTGGTCGGCCAGCGAGACCACCGCGCGGGTGACCCCGGGGACCGCCGACACGGCGTCGTAGGCGTCGGCGACCATGAGGAAGGAGAAGTTGGGCGCGCAGAAGAACGTCGGCAGGCGCAGCCCCACGGTGACTTCCCCCGAGGGGGAGACGGTGCACGACTCGACGAAGTCGAGATCCGTGATGGGCTCGTCCAGCTCCGGGTCGAGCACCGTCCCCAGCGCCCGCCAGACCGCGGCGGGCAGATCGGTCATGCCTGGGCACCCGCCTTGTCCTCGACGAGCTCCTCACCCGGCTGCATCGGCTCGTCGGCCGAGGTCGGCAGCTGGCACTCCGCCGGCACCGGGATGTCGTAGAGCTTGGCGGCGTTGAGCCCGAGGATCTTCTTCTTCGACGCCGTGGTGAGGCGCGGGTAGTCGGCGAACTGGTCGTCGTCGGGCATCTGCCAGTCGACGAAGCCCTCGACCTGCCACTTCGGCACCCAGATGTTGTAGTCGGAGCCGAAGGTCATCTTGTCCTCGCCGACCCAGAACAGCAGCTCGCCCATGACCTTGGCGAAGAACTTCGGGCGGGCGTGCATCAGGCCGCCGATGACGACGGAGAGGCCGGCGTAGACGTTGGGCTCCTGCACCGCCATGAAGCAGAAGTCCTCGATGCGCGGCAGGCCCACGTGCTCGACGACGAAGTTGAGCCCCTGGAAGTCCGTCGCGGCGTGGTCGACGTCGGCGACGTCGAACGCGTCCTTGTCCAGCGGCCAGATCGTCGGGCCTTTGTGGACGTGGATGTTCTTGATGCCGAGGTCCTGCGCGGCCTGCAGGAAGTGGTACGCCTCGGGGTCGGTGAGCTTGTAGCCGCGGGAGTCGCCGTTCCACTCCGCGGTGTAGAGCTTCACGCCCTTGAGCTTGTACTTCTGCGCGTCGGCCTCGAGCTGCTTGAGGCCGGCGTCGCCCTCACGCGGGTCGAAGCGGCCGTTCACGATGAGCTTGTCGCCCCAGCGCTCCAGCAGCTGGGCGTTCTGCTCGACCGTGTTGAAGCCGTCCTTGTACCACTCCTTGAGGTAGGTCGACTGGAAGATCGCGTGGTCGACGTGCCCCTCGACGAACATGTCGCGCTCGAAGTCCTCGGGCGTGACCTTGAGGTACTTCTCCCAGTCCCAGTGGGTCTCGGGCGGGCCGAGCTGGTGGTAGCCGTAGAAGCAGTCGATCCAGCCCTTGGCGAACTGCTCCTTGCCCTCGACCCAGTTCTCCTTGGACGCGTCCCAGAAGTGGCTGTGTGAGTCGACGACGAAGTACTTCTCTCCGTCTTTCTCGTACATGTGGTGGTTCCTTCCGTCAGCGTCGGTGCTGCTGCGAGGGGGTGATCAGGGGACGAGGATCGCCCGGCCGCGGACCCGGCCGGCGTCGAGGTCGTGCAGGGCGTCGAGCGCCGCGTCCAGCGGGTACTGCTTGGTGTGGAGGGTGACCTTGCCGGCCTGCGCGAGCACCATGAGCTCGGCGAGGTCGTTGTAGGTGCCCACGATGTTGCCGATGACGCTCTTCTCGCCCGCCACGAAGTCGAGCGTCGGGGCGGTGAACTGGCCGCCGTAGCCGATCACGTACATGTAGCCGGCCGGGGCGGTCATCTTCCAGGCGTCGAGCTCGGCGCCCTGCTCGGCCACGAAGTCGAACACGACGTCCGCGCCCTTGCCGTTGGTCAGGTCGAGGACGGCGTCGACGTGGTTGCCGTTGGCCTCGACCGTCTCGTCGGCGCCGATCTGCTTGGCCAGGGCCAGCGCGTCGGGGTTGCGGTCGACGACCACGATCCGGGTGCCGGTGATGGCGGCGAGGGTCTGGATGCCGATGTGTCCCAACCCGCCTGCACCCTGCACGACGGCGGTGGTGCCCGGATACAGCATGGGGACGGCCTTGCGGACCGCGTGGTAGGCGGTGATGCCGGCGTCGGCCAGGGCGGCGACGTCCGCGGGATTGGTGTTCGGGTCGAGCTTCACGCAGGCACGGGCCGTGGTGCGCAGGTACTCCGCCATGCCGCCGTCGTTGTTCGACAGGCCGGGGAAGAACGCGTTCTCGCACTGCATGTCCTTGCCCGCGCGACAGGCGAGGCAGAGGCCGCAGCTGGGCTGCGGGTGCAGGATCACCGTGTCCCCGACCGCGACGTTGGTGACGCCGTCGCCGATCGCGTGCACCCATCCCGCGTTCTCGTGCCCGATCACGTACGGCAGGTCGGGGTTCATGGCCTCGGCCCAGTCACCGTTGACGATGTGCAGGTCCGTACGGCAGACGCCGGCCCCGCCGATCTTCACGATCACGTCGAGCGGGCCCTGGAGCTCGGGCTCCGGGATGTCGTCGATCTTCGGGTCGGAGTGGTACTCGTGCACCCGGACGGCTTTCACGCCGTACCTCCTCGGAGTCACTGCCGCTGTGGTCCCGATCACCGTCGATCACGGTGGGAGGTGTCACAAGGCGCCAGATTCCGTCAGATGAGAAAAAGGGCGAAACGGACGGCAGCTCGGTGCGGTCGGCCGGGCGAGACGATCATGAGGTGCCGAGGAAGAGCGCTTCGACCTGCGACGACGTCGGTTCCGGGCCTGATGCGGGCCTCGTCCGGTCCGGTGTCTCATCCTGCGACGGACTGCCCATCGGGGGAGGGGCGGAGCCGACCCCACCCCCCGTGTTCCACGTGGAACACCGAACGGCGGGTCCGCGCGACCGCCGCTAGCGTCGCGCTCATGCGGACCGTCATCGCGGGAGGACACGGCAAGATCGCCCTCCGGCTCGCCACGCTGCTGGCGAACCGGGGTGACGAGGTGGTGAGCGTGGTGCGCAACCCGGACCACCGGGCGGAGGTCGAGGCGACCGGGGCCGCGGTGGCCGTGGTCGACCTCGAACGGGCGGCGCCGGCCGACCTCGCGCCGCACCTCGCGGGCGCCGACGCGGTGGTCTTCGCCGCGGGCGCGGGCCCGGGTAGCACCGCCGAGCGCAAGGACACCGTCGACCGGGCCGCCGCCGAACTGCTGGCCGAGGCCGCCGCACGGGCCGGGGTGCGCCGTTACGTGCTCGTCTCCTCGACGGGGGTGGACCAGGAGCCGGACCCGGGGCGCGGTGAGGTGTGGGCGGCCTACATCACGGCCAAGAAGGCCGCCGAGGACGCCCTGCGGGCCCGGCCCGACCTGGACCTCACGATCGTCCGCCCCGGCCCGCTCACGAACGACCCGGGTGTCGGGCGGGTGCGGCTGTCGAAGGACCACCTCGAGCGACGGGAGGTCACCCGGGACGACACCGCCGCCGTCCTCGCGGCGATCCTCGAGGCCCCTGGCACCACCGGGCTGACCCTCGAGCTGATGGGCGGCGAGAACGACATCCTCGAGGCCGTGACGGCGGTGCAGGCCTGAGCTGAGCGGAGGCGGTCCGTCCGCCACGGGAGCAGGATCCGGACCGCCGCGGGCAACCCGGGGTGTCGGTACGGGAGGAGTTCGGGTGAGCGAGCACGAGTTCGACGTCGTCGTGATCGGGGCGGGCCCGGTCGGGGAGAACGCGGCCGACTACGCCCATCGCGGCGGGTTGTCGGTGGCGCTGGTGGAGGCCGAGAAGGTGGGCGGGGAGTGCTCGTACTGGGCCTGCATCCCGTCCAAGGCCCTGCTGCGCACCCCGAGCGCCGTCGCCGCGGCGCGCCGCCTGCCGGGGGTGACCGCGGAGTTCGACCCGAAGGCCGTCTTCGCCCGACGGGACGCCTTCACCTCACGCGGCGACGACTCCGGCCAGGCCGAGTGGGTCGGGTCGGCGGGGATCACGCTGGTCCGGGGGCACGGGCGGCTGGCCGGGGAGCGGATCGTGGCCGTCGGTGACGACCTGTTCCGGGCTCGGCACGCGGTCGTCGTCGCGACGGGGAGCACACCCGTCGTCCCGCCGATCGAGGGCATCGACATGGTCCGGACCTGGGGCTCGCGTGACGCGACCGCTGCGGACGAGGCGCCGCGACGGCTCGGCGTGCTGGGCGGCGGCGTGGTCGGCTGCGAGATGGCGCAGGCGTACGCCCGCCTCGGCTCGCAGGTCACGATGCTCGTGCGCGGCGACCGGCTGCTCACCTCGGCCGAACCCGTGGCGGGGGAGAAGGTGGCGGAGGCGCTGCGGGCCGACGGGGTCGACCTGCGGCTCGGTCAGGGGATCGACGCCGTCGGGAGGTCCGGCGACGCCGTCGCGCTCACCGTGGGCCGCCGGACCGTGGAGGTCGACGAGCTGCTGGTGGCGACCGGCCGGCGTCCCCGCACGGCGGACGTCGGGGCCGAGACCGTCGGACTGGAGCCCGGGAGACCGTTCGTGATCGACGACACCGGGCTGGTCCAGGGGGTCGACGGCGGGTGGCTGTACGCGACGGGCGACGTCACCGGCCGGGCGCCGCTCACGCACATGGGCAAGTACCAGGCGCGCATCGCCGGCAACGCGATCGCCGCCCGGGCCGGCGGTGCCCCGCTCGACACCGGCGCCTGGGGCGAGCACGCGATGACCGCCGACCATCGCGCCGTGCCGCAGGTGGTGTTCACCGATCCCGAGGTCGCCCACGTCGGGAGCACGGCCGAGCAGGCGCGCGACGCGGGCGTCCCCGTGCGCACGGTGGAGCTCGACATCGCCGTCGCCGGGGCGTCGCTGCACGCCGACGGCTACGACGGCGGCGCGGTCCTCGTGATCGACACTGCCCGGGAGGCGCTGGTCGGCGCCACGTTCGTCGGTCAGGACGTCTCCGAGCTGCTGCACTCCGCGACGGTGGCGATCGCCGGGGAGGTACCGCTCGGCCGCCTGTGGCACGCGGTCCCGTCGTTCCCGACGATCAGTGAGGTCTGGCTGCGGCTCCTCGAGACCGCGCGGTCCGAGGCGCACGCGTAACCTCGCAGGACGTGCTCGACCTGACCGACCTGCGCGCCGACTGCAGCCGCTGCACCGGGCTGTGCTGTGTGGCGCCCGCCTTCGCGCGCTCCGCCGACTTCGCCTTCGCCAAGCCCGCCGGAACGCCGTGCGGGCACCTGCAGGAGGACGCCCGGTGCGGTGTCCACGCCGAGCTGCGGCCGCGGGGCATGGTCGGCTGCACGGTCTTCGACTGCTTCGGTGCGGGGCAGGCGCTCTCGGCGCGGGCAGACTGGCGGGCGGGCGACTCCGTGACGGTGTTCGCCGCATTCCCGCAGCTCAGGACGTTGCACGAGCTGCTTCGGCATCTGCGGGAGGCGCGGGGTCTCGCCGACGGCGATCTCGGTGAGGACCTCGGGACGGCGATCGGGCGGACCGAGGAGCTCGCGGCGCTGGGCCCCGCCGAGCTGGTGGCGCTCGACGTCGAGGCGCACCGCCGCGCGGTCAACCCCCTGCTGGTCGCGGTCAGCGAGGCCGTGCGCGGCGACGGCCCCGATCATCGCGGGGCGGACCTGATCGGCGCCCGCCTGCGCGGTGCCGACCTGCGGCGGGCGAGCCTGCGCGGTGCGCTGCTGCTGGGCGCCGACCTGCGCGGGGCCGATCTGCGGGGGGCCGACGTCACCGGTGCCGACCTCCGGGGCGCCCGGCTGGAGGGGGCGGACCTGCGGGACGTGCTGTTCCTGGTGCCGCCGCAGCTCACCGCGGCGCGGGGCGACGGCACCACCCGCCTGCCCTCCGGCTTCGATCGGCCGCAGCACTGGACCGCGTCCGACCCCGCCCGCACGTCACGTCCGCGGAGTCGTACCGGGCGCCGTTCGCACCGGCGCTGACCACGCCCGGCGAGCGGCGGCTCCACGCCGCGATCGGGGAGGGGCAGGCCGGCGCCGGGCACGTCGTGCAGCGGCTGGCCGTCGGCGTCCTGGTCGAGGGTGCCCGGTGCCGCTCGGCCGCGGGGCAGCCAGGCTCAGGTGGCGGGCGGTCGGGCTCAGGTGGCGGTCGGGCTCAGGGGGCGGTCTGGCTCAGGGGGCGGTCTGGCTCAGGGGGCGGTCTGGCTCAGGGCGGCGGCGACCCCGATCGTCACCGCCATGACCGTGACCTCCACGCCCGCCCAGCGCAGCACCGGGAGCGTGCCCCGCTGCAGCCGCCGGCGCGCCAGCCCGCCGAGCAGGGCCAGGACGCCGATCAACCCCGTCTTGGCGAGGATCAGCGCGCCGTAGCCGCTGCTGACCAGGTCGCCGAGGTCGGGCAGCCGGAGCAGCGCGTTCGCCACACCGGTCAGCGCGGTCCCGGCCAGGCAGACGGTGGCGATCCGGGAGAAGCGGGGCAGACCGCGCTCGAGCAGGGCCCGGTGCGGGGCGATGAGCACGAGCAGGACAGCGAGCCCGCCGACCCACAGCGCGGCGGCACCCACGTGGAAGGCCACCGTGACCACGGCGAGCGAGTGCTCGGGGGTCGAGCCGGTGTGCCCGGTGACGCCCGGGGTCAACGCACCGAGCAGGGCCCCGACCAGCACGACCCGCCCCGGCACGGCGTCGGGGTTGCGGACCCGCGCGACCGCGCACCCGAGCACGGCGGCGGCGCACAGGGCGGTCAGGACGATCCCGCGACCGGCGGCGACGCGGGTGACGAAGGCGCCGACGTCGGCCGGGGTGAGCGCGCCGAGCGGGCGGCCGACCGCCTCCGCGGCGCGCACCGCGATCGACACCAGGACCGCGGCCAACCACCCGCCGGCGACGACGACCGTGGCCCGGTCGCCGCGCTGGATCACGGTGGTGCCGCGGGCGTCCCGCGCCGAGGTCGGGACCAGCACGGTGACCAGCCCGAGCCCGACACAGGCGACCGCGGCCGTGTCGGTCAGGCCGCGGGCCGTGGAGGCGGCGAGGGTGATCCCGGCCGCCTCGGTCAGGACGGCGGCGAGCAGGGCGGCGCCGACCGCGAGCGCGGCCCACACGAGCGGGGCCGCCCGCTCGGCGGCGGGCCCCCGGTTCGCGGTCGGCGCCCCCATCAGGCCCGGCCCCGTCGCGGCGCGGTCACGAGCGGCCCAGCCGCATCGCGACGACCACGCCCGCACCGACGAGTACGACCGCGCCGACGATCCACGGCCAGACCGGCATGCCGCCGGAGTCATCGGCCGGGGTCGCCTGCGCGGCCGGGGCGGCGCTCGGTGCGGCTTCGGCCGACGGGATCGGCGCGGCGGAGCTCCCGGTGCCGGTACCGGCCGTGGTCAGGGTGAACCCGACCTTGCCGGTGACGGGGTGACCGTCGTCGGAGAGCACGCGGTAGCCGATCTCGTAGCGGCCGGCGGGCCCGAGCGGACCGACCGGGGCGTCGACCGAGGTGCCGTCGACGAGGACCTCGCCCGAGACGTAGTCCTTCCCGTCGGGGCCGATCACGGTGACGGTGTTGAAGCCCTGGGTCATGGTGTCGCTGAAGGTCAGCGTGACCTTCTGCGGCCCGGTGTCGAGGGTCGCGCCGTCCGCCGGGTCGCTGCTCTCGAACTGGGCGTGCGCGAGCGCCGGGGTGGCACCCAGCAGCAGCGCGAGGGCGGCGAGCAGGCCGGTGGCGGCGAGCCGGGCGAGTCGGGTCATGTGTCGCTGCCCTTCCTCTCGTCGGTGCGCGCCGGGCGTCGGCCGCGGAGCAGCGCCCCGCCGCCCAGGCCCAGGCCGAGCGCGCCGAGCAGCAGCCCGACGCCGCCCAGCCAGCGCGCGGTGGTGTCGGTGGTCGAGGCGGCGGCCTGCTCGGTGCCGGCTGCCGCCGCGCCGTCCTGGCCGCCGTGCGCATCGCCGGTGGCCGCGGTCAGTGTGACGACCGGGGCCGGGTGCTCCGGCTCCGGCCCGCCGGGAGTGGTCGGCTCGTCCCAGGCGACGACGCGGCCGTCGTCGTAGGTCTGGACGGCCGGCAGGACCAGCTGGTCCGTGCCGGTCGGCAGCGGGCCGAGCGACAGCGGGAAGTCGACGAACTCGCCGGGCCCGATCCGGGTGCCCGGCTGCGCGGTCCAGGTGACCTTCGTGACGGCCTGCGTGACCTGCCGGCCGTGGACGTCGACGGGTGCGGGCAGGTCCCCCTTGGTGACCTCGGCGGTCCAGCCCGGTTGCGGGGTGGTGCGCGCGGAGGTGACGGGGTGGTCGACCGGGAAGGTGACCTCGAGCTTGGTCGTGCCCGCGGTGTCCGACTCGTTGGGCACACGCATCGCGATCACGGCGTACCCGCCCTGCTCGGCGGTGCTCGGCTGAGCGGTGACGTGTGCGAACGCCGGGACGGTCCCGGCGAGGAGGAGGCCGCCGGCGGCGGCGGTGACGGCCGTCGCGCGCAGCGCGGTACGGCGGGTTCGGGTGAGCACCGGATGTCCTCTCGGCGCGCCGACTCGGGCGCGCGGAACGCGGACCGGTCCGCGACCGGGACCGGCGGGTCGATCAGGGGACGGGGATCGGACCCGGCGCCGGGGGGCCCCGGCGGAGGAGGGCGCCGACAGCGGCGCGACGGACGTGCCCGACCACCCCCGCCGGGGGCACCGCGCACGTGCGCAGCGGGGCGTCGGCGGCGAGGAGGGCGGGCCGGCGCGGCAGGACCCGCCGCAGGGCGCGGGACAGGGCGCAGAGCAGGCGGTCGGCGTCCCGCAGGAGGAGCCCGGAGAGCACGGTGGCGACGGCGTGCATCGCCACCATCTGCGGCCCGGAGGCGGCACCGGCGTGGCCGTGCCCGAGGACCACGAGCAGCTCGTGCAGCACCAACTGGCCCGTGCCGAGCACCAGCAGGGTGCCGACCGGCCCGCGGGCCCGCTCGGCGGTCGACGTGACCACCAGCGCGAGCAGCGGCAGCAGCACGACGAGCAGTCCGAGATCCGGCAGCGTGCCGCCACCGGCCAGGTGACCGAGGGCGGTCAGCAGGGTGGTCAGCGAGGCCAGCACGGCACCACGGAGTATCCGCACGTGGGCCGGTCCGGTCGACGGGCCGGCCCCGAACGGGCTGGTCCGGGACTGCATGGGCACAGACGGTAGCCGAGCAGCCGCCTCCGGCGGAGGGGTGGGTCAGGGCCGGATGCCGAGGAGGTCGAGCAGCTGGTCCTCGGTCCGGTCGAGCTCGCCCGAGACGGCGCGGAACGCGGTCCGGCGGCGCGCCGAGGGCATCTGTTCCGCGGCGCGGACGGCCACGGCCAGGTCCGCGAGCCGGGGCCGCGTCTCCCGGACGAAGTCGGTGGCGGCCGGGGTCGCGTCGGGCGCGCTCTCCAGCTCGGTGAGCGCCTCGCCGGCGCGGGAGATGCGGGCGTGCAGCGCCCCGCCACGGCCCGTGTAGCGGCCGAGCTGGTCCGCCGGCACGCCGAGCTGCCGGGCGCGGTGGGCGTCCCAGCGGTCCCGGGCGACCGCCCCGGCCGCGATCGCGTAGGGCGCGAGCAGCGGCGCCACGGCCTTGCCCACCGCGATCAGCCGCTTGGTGTGCGCGGGGGTGAGGTCCTTGGGGGCGGCCGTGCCGGCCTCCTTCGACAGCGCCTTCTGCGCCTTCCCGGCCTCCTTGCGGGCCTTCTTCGTGGCCCGCCGCCCGGGCTTGTCCGTGGTGACGGCCTCGACGGCGGCGAGCGCGGTCCCCGCCGCCCGACTCACGGAGTCACCCGCCTGCTCGGCCGCCCTGCGGGCCTTGCGCTCGGCCCTGTCGGCCGTCTTCGCGGCCTTCTTCTCGATCCGCGCGGCCTTGGCGGCGGCAGGCGACCCACCTCGTCGCAGTGCCATGTCCCGTGCCTCCCGCGTCGCGTACCCGATCCCGGTGATCAGCGGCAGCCTAGAGGGCGTGGCGCACCGTGGCAGGTGCGGACTTGTCGGTGCCGGTCTCTACCCTCGGGTGTGTGACGGCGACGATCAGCGGTAGGGACGGGCAGGCGGGCCCCGGCGGCCCGGTGCCCGGGCCCGGCGAGCGGTCGGCGCCCGCCCCGGGGTCCGGGAACGACCGGCCGGTGCCCCTGCTCGACGCGGCGGCCACCAGCCGGTGCCGCCGCCGGGTGCACCTGGACCACGACCCGGCCGCGGCCTCGGCGCCCCGGGCCCTGCCCGATCCGGCGCTGGAGCAGCGCCGGGCGGACGTGCGGGAGCATCGCGCCCGGGTCGCGGAGACGGTGGCCGGTGCGCAGGACGGCGCCTGGACGGCGGTGCCCGGAGGTCTGCCGGCCGCGGAGCGCGCCCGCCTCACCGGCGAGCTGGTCGCCGCGGGTGCCGGCGTGATCGGCGGGGCGGTGCTGCCGGTCGACCCGGCGGGCCGGCGCGGCTCCGCCGAGCTGCTGGTCCGGGTGCCCGGCGGCGGGTACGTGCCCGTGATCGTCGTGCGGCACCGGATCACCGATCCCGGCGCCGGTGCGGCCACCACCCCGCTCACCGAGCCGTTCCCGCAGCGGGCGCTGGTGGACCAGGAGCGCAAGGTGCGCTCGCAGCCGCGGGACCTGCTGCGGCTCGCGCACCTCACGCGGATGCTCCGGACGGCCGGCTGGGCCCCGCCGGCCGAGGTGGAGGGTGCGGACCGCGGCGGGGTCGTCGGCCTCGACGCCGACGTCGTGGTGTGGCACGACCTGCGCGCCGGGCACTGGCCGGGGGACCGCAGCACCCTCGAGGAGTACGACGAGCGCTTCGCGGACCGCGCTGCCGTCGCGCTGGCGGCCGCGACCGGGGCCGAGCCGCTGGCCGAGCCCTCGCGCGTGCTGGAGTGCCGGCGGTGCCCGTGGTGGCCGACGTGCGAGGCCCGGCTCACCGCGGAGCGGGACGTCAGCCTGGTGGTCCGCGGCGACACGGCGACGGCGCTGCGCGACGTCGGCGTCCGCACCGTCGACGAGCTGGCGGACCTCGATCCGCTGGCCGAGCCGCCGGTGCCGCTGCCCGGCACCCCCTTCGCCGACGTGGTGGCGCTCGCCCGGGGCTGGCGCCGCGGCCTGGCCGTGGCCCGGCGGGTGCAGCGGGTGCCGGTTTACCGGGCGGACGTCGAGGTCGACGTCGACATGGAGAGCTTCGGCGAGTCCGGCGCCTACCTCTGGGGCGCGGCGCTGTCCTACCCCGGCGGCGTGCGCGAGGGGGACGAGCCGGAGGGCTACCGCGCCTTCGCCACCTGGGAGCCGGTCCCCACATCGGACGAGGCCCGCTCCTTCGCCGAGTTCTGGACCTGGCTGTCCGGCGTCCGGGCGGCCGCCGAGCGGACCGGTCGCACCTTCGCCGCGTACTGCTACAACGAGCAGGCCGAGAACCGCTGGCTGCTGTCCTCGGCCACCCGGTTCGTGGGCATGCCGGGCGTCCCGCCGGTCGAGGAGGTCCGCGCCTTCATCGCGGCGGACTGGTGGGTCGACCTGTTCGCCGTGGTCAACGAGTGGTTCCTGTGCGCGCAGGGCAAGGGGCTGAAGAAGATCGCCCCGGTGGCCGGCTTCACCTGGCGGGACCCGGAGGCCGGTGGGGAGAACTCGATGCGCTGGTACCGGGACGCGGTGGGGATGGACGGTGCCCCGCCGGACCCGGCGCAGCGCGCGCGGCTGCTCGGCTACAACACGGACGACGTGCTGGCCACGAAGGCGCTGCGGGAATGGATGACCGACCGGGCGGTCGACGAGGTGCCGCTCGCCTCGGAGCTGTGAGCCTGGCGGGATGTCCGGAACCCGCCGGACCGGGCCGGCCGCACCGGAGCATGCTGTCCGGGTGGAGCTGAACTGGCGGATCGTCCCGGCCCCGGAGCCGATCGGCGCGCTCACCGTCGGGGTGAGCGACATCGGCCTCTGCCTGGTCGGGTTCGGTGCGGTGCCGGAGCGCGCCGCCGCGGCGGCCGCGCGGCTGGGCGCCGAAGCCGTCGAGAATCCGGTCGCGACCCGACCGGCGGCCACCCAGCTGGCGGAGTACCTGACCGGTGCCCGCCGTGCCTTCGACCTCCCGCTGGACTGGCGCCTGACCCACGGCACCCAGCGCACCGTGCTGCAGGCGCTGTTCGCACACGTCCCGTTCGGCGCGACCACCACCTACGCGCAACTGGCAGCGCTCAGCGGGGCGTACGAGGGCCACGGCCACACGGCCGCCCGCGCGGTCGGCGCGATCATGGGCTCGAATCCGATCCCGGTCGTCGTGCCGTGCCACCGGGTCATGGCGGCCGGTGGGCTCGGCGGCTTCGGTGGGGGTCGCGCGACCAAGGAGTGGCTGCTCGCGCACGAGGGCGTGCTGGCCCCGACCCTGTTCTGACTCGTGCGGGCCGACCTGCTCGACCCGCACACCTTGCCTGCGGCCCGTCGCACTGCGGTTCCACCCCTGGCTCTCGCCGGTCGATCCGCTCACCAGGCCTTGATCGCGTGCTCGTGATCGCCGTCCGGGACCGGGACGTGCCACACGGGGCGCTCACCGGTCCCAGACGGCGATCATGGATGAGGAGAGGGCCGGGCCTCGCCGTGATCGTTGCGTGGACCGGTCGCTGCGTGGACCGGTCGTTGCGTGGGCCGGTCGGGGGCGCTCACGTCCGGCCCGCCGTCGGACGGTCGGCCGGACCGGGTCCGCTTCCGGTCGGCATGGGCGCCGGCAGGGTGCGAAGGTGGGGCCGTGGCACCCCGCACGTACGAGAAGCTCGGTCCCGCCGGCGCCGCCGCGAGCACCCATCACCTCGGCACCTCCACCGCACTCACCGTGCTGGCCCGTGGCGGCAACGCCTTCGACGCGGCCGTCGCGGCCGGGTTCGTCCTCCAGGTCGTGGAGCCGCACCTGTGCGGTCCCGGCGGCGAGGTCCCGGTCGTCTTCACCACCGCGGCCGACCCGCGGCCCCGGGTGCTCTGCGGGCAGGGTGTCGCTCCCGCCGCAGCGACCATCGACCGCTACCGCGACGAGGGCTGCGCGCTGGTCCCGGGGACCGGGCTGCTCGCCGCCACCGTCCCCGGCGCGTGGGACGCCTGGTTGACCCTGCTGCGCGACCACGGGACGTGGGAGTTGGCCGACGTCCTGGCTCCCGCGCTGGGGTATGCAGCGCGCGGGTTCCCGCTGGTCCCGCGGATCCCGGACACCATCGCGACCGTCGCGGAGCACTTCCGCCGGCATTGGCCCGGCTCGGCGGAGCAGTGGCTCGTGGCAGGGGAGATCCCCCGCCGGTCGCACCGGTTGCCGGCGCTCGCGGCCACCTGGGAGCGGTTGCTCGGCGAGGCGCAGGGGCCGAGCCGGGAGGCGCGCATCGACGCCGCGCGAGCGGCCTGGTACCGCGGCTTCGTCGCCGAGGCCGTCGACCGCTTCTGCCGTACCCCGGTGCGCGACGAGACCGGTGAGGACCACGCCGGCCTGCTCACCGCGGACGACCTCGCCGACTGGTCCGCCACCTACGAGGACGCCCTGGTCGTCGACGCCGGCGCGGGCTGGCAGGTGGCGAAGTGCGGGCCGTGGTCGCAGGGTCCGGCCCTGGCGCAGACGCTGCGCCTGCTCGACGGGACCGAGCTGACGTACGAGAACGGGATCGCCACCGCCGACACGGTGCACACCTCCGCCGAAGCCGCGAAGTTGGCCTTCGCCGACCGGGAGGCCTGGTACGGCGACAGCGCCCCGGTGCCGATGGACGACCTGCTCGCCGACGACTACACCGGAGCCCGGCGTCGACTGATCGGCGAGCTGGCCTCCCGGGAGCTGCGGCCCGGCTCGCCCGGCGGCCGCGACCCCCGGCTGGCCGCGCTGGCGACCGACCACGACCGGCCGATCGGCAAGGGCACCGAGGGCCCCGGCACCGGGGAACCCACCGTCGCCGACCTGCGCGAGGGCCAGGCGATCGGCGAACCGGCGCCGAGCGAGCCCGCCCTCACCCGGCAGGGTGTCGCGCGCGGGGACACGGTGCACGTCGACGTCGTCGACGCGGCCGGGAACATGGTCTCCGCGACGCCGTCGGGCGGCTGGCTGCAGTCCTCGCCCACCATCCGCGACCTGGGGTTCTGTCTGGGCACGCGGGCCCAGATGTTCTGGCTGGAGGAAGGTCTGCCCAGCGCGCTGGTGCCGGGCCGACGCCCGCGCACGACCCTCTCGCCCAGCCTCGGGCTGCGCGACGGCGAGCCCCGGATCGCCTTCGGTACCCCCGGCGGCGACCAGCAGGACCAGTGGCAGCTGTGCTTCCTGCTCGCCCACACCCGGGCCGGGCTGGACCTGCAGGCCGCGATCGACGCCCCCGCCTGGCACACGACCTCGTTCCCCGCGTCGTTCGCGCCGCGCGGGTGGGAGCCGGCCGGGCTGGTGGTCGAGTCACGGCTCGGCGCCGACGCGATCGACGAGCTCGCCCGCCGCGGCCACCGCGTCAGCGACGCGGGCCCCTGGGCGCTGGGTCGGCTCTCCGCCGTCGGACGGGGGGACGACGGCCTGCTCGCGGCCGCCGCCGACCGCCGCAGCGGCGTGGGCTCCGCCGCCGCCCTCTGACCGCATCATGGTTCCATAACGCGCTCCGGCAGCCCTCGCGAGCGCATTATGGTTCCATAACGCACTCAGGAGGCCTCAAGGAGCGCATTATGGTTCCATAGCGCACTCAGAAGGCCCCCAGGAGCGCATTATGGTTCCATAACGCGCTCCGGGAGCCCCTGATGGTGCGTCGTGCGGCGCCGGAATCAGCCCAGGACGGCCTGGATGTCGATGTCGATCCGCAGGGTGCGTCCGATCGCCAGCACCCCCGCGAGGACGCTCTGGTTCCAGGAGATCGCGAAGTCGTCCCGGGAGATCTCGGCGGTGGCCGAGAAGGCCGCCCGGGTGCCGCCCCACAGGTCCGGGCCGGTGCCGCGGTACTGGACGTCGAGCGCGACCGGCGCGCTGACGCCCTTGAGCGTGAGCACCCCGTCGACCCGCCAGTGCCGGCCGTCGATCCGGACCAGCCCGTCCGACTTGTAGCCGATCTCCGGGTGGACGTCGACGTCGAGGAAGTCGGGGCTGCGCAGGTGCGCGTCCCGGTCGGCGTCGTCGGAGTCGACGCTGCCCGGGTCGATCGAGACCTCCACCGAGCTGTTCTCCAGCGGGTCGGCGACCTGGATCCGACCGCCGAAGGCGCGCAGCCGCCCGTGGATCCGGCTCATGCCCAGGTGCAGGGCGGTGGCGCGGATGCTCGAGTGGTGCGGGTCGATCGTCCAGGTCCCGGGCGTGGGCAGGACGTCCCCGCCCACCTTGGCCAGCTCCAGCACCCCCATCGTGGAGCGCTCGCCCACCACCTGGACCGTGCGGGCCGCGGGCTCGTGCCCGGCCGCCGCGGCGATCACCGTGTGCGGGCCCTGGCCGAGCCCCTCGATCACGAACCCGCCGTCCTCGCGGCTGGCCGCGCGGCCGCGCTGCACGCCCGTCGCGTCGACGGCCGTCAGCGTGCCCCCGGTGACGGGCCAGCCGTCCGGGGTCGTCAGCCGTCCGGTCACGTCGCTCATCGGATCACCCCTGTCGTCCCGTTCTGCGCCGCGCCGGTTCCCGCCGTCCCGGTCGGCCCGGCGCCGTTGCGGGCCGGTCCGATCTGGGCTCCGTCCGGCGCCGCTCCCTCCGGCGCCGCTCCCTCCGGCGCCGCTCCCTCCGGCGCCGCTCCCTCCGGCGCCGCTCCCTCCGGCGCCGCTCCCTCCGGCCCTGAACCGTGCGGCCCTGAACCGTTCGGCGCGGGCCCGTTCGGCCCCGCCCCGTGCTGCATCAGGACCGGGAACTCGACGTCGGCCGTGGTCACCCCGCTGGAGCCCACCTGCACCACCGTCGCCACCGGCGCGTAGCCGCTGGCCGTGAGCGTGTAGGTCCCGCCGGGCAGGTTCTCGAAGACGAACGAGCCGTCCGGGCCGGTCACGGTCGACGCGACCACGGTGCCCCGCCCGTCGATCAGGGTCGCGAGCGCCTCGCCGACCCCGTGGCCGTCGCTGGCCGCCACCACCGTGCCGACGAGCCGGGCCCGCCGGGGAAGCTCGACGTCGTGGTCGGTCACCATGCCGGTCCGCAGCTCGACCGCCGCCGCGATCGGCGCGAACGTCGCGCCCGTGACGGTCAGCGTGTAGCGGCCCTCGGGAACGCCCTCGAGCCGGTAGCGCCCGGCGTCGTCGGGCCGGCCGGCCGCGGCGACGTCCCCGCGCGCGTCGATCAGCGTGACGGTGGCGTCGCCGACCGGCGTGCCCTCCCCGTCACGAACACTCCCGCGGACCGCGCAGGTGCCGGCGAGCGGGACGTCGTGCCGCACGGGTCGGTCGGCCACCGCGACCATCGCCGCGTACGGCTGGAACGCGCCCGAGGTGGCGACGACGAGGTACGTGCCGCCGTGGGCCAGCGGGATGCGGTACCCGCCGTCGGGGCCGGTCACGGCGCGGCCCTCCTGGTGCCCGGCCGGGTCGGTCACGGTGACCACCGCGTCGGCCAGTCCGGCGCCGTCGGCGCGGTGGACGATGCCGTTGACCTCGGGGCCGGGCCCGTGCGCGCCCGGTCCCGCCGCGGCGGCGGGGTCGACCGGCAGCGGCTCCGTCCTGTCGACCAGGTGGTGCCGGCCGCCGTCGACGGGCTGGTCGCCGGACCCGTTGCGTGCCGCCACGGCCGCAGCGACGGTCCCCGGCCGCGCCCCCGCGTGTCCGTTCCCGGGGTACCCGTCGGCGGGGTGTCCGTCGCCCGTGTGCAGGGCCTGGAACTCCTCGATCGGCTCGACGGCGGGGTCGACGGTCGCCGGGGCCGGCGGGGTCCCGGCCTCCTCGGCCAGCCGGGCCTGGGCGCCGGACATGGTGCGCAACGGCAACTCCTTGATGAACAGCACGACGACGAACGCCAGCGCGATCACGCAGGCGGCGACCAGGTAGGTCAGCGTCATCGAGTCGGTGAACCCGACCAGGAACGGCCGGGCGAGCCGGGGGTCGATCTGCTGCAGGAACGCGGAGTCGTTCAGCACGCCGGAGGCGGCGGACAGGTTGCCGGACTGCGCGCCCTGCACGATCTGCTGGTTGGCGGGGTCCGCCACGACCGCGGGGTCGGCGAGGGCGGAGCGGAAGACCTGCCCGGCGTCGCCCCGGAAGGCCGCCGTGATCTTGTCGGCGACCGTCGAGAACATGATCGACAGGAAGATGGCGGTACCGAGCGTGCCGCCCATCTGCCGGAAGAAGGTCGACGACGCCGTCGCCACACCCATGTCCCGGGCGGGCACGGCGTTCTGCACGGCCAGGACCAGGGTCTGCATGCAGCACCCGAGCCCGAGGCCGAACATCGCCATGTAGAGGTCGAACTCCCACAGCGCGATGTCGACGCTGAGCCGGAAGTGCAGGATCACCAGCGCGCCGGCCATGAGCGCGGTGCCGATGACCGGGAAGATCTTGTAGTGCCCGGTCCGGGAGGTGACCTGGCCGGACACGATCGATGCCGTCATGATCCCGCCGACGAGCGGCAGCATCAGGAAGCCGGACTCCGTGGGGGTGACCCCGTGCACGATCTGCAGGAACTGCGGGAACAGCGCGATGCCGCCGAACATCCCCATGCCGATCACGACGCCGGCGATGCTGCTCAGGCTGAACACCCCGTTGCGGAACAGCCGCAGCGGGAGCAGCGCGTCGTCGCCGTAGCCGCGCTCGCAGAACACGAAGGCGATCAGGCCGATCGCGCCGATGATGTAGCAGACGAGTGCCGCGGTGGAGCCCCAGCCCCACTCGCGGCCCTGCTCCGCGACGATCAGCAGCGGCACCAGGCCGATGGCCAGGGTGAGCGCCCCCGGCCAGTCGATGCGGTGCGGGCGTGGGGTGTGGGGGACGTTGAGGACCTTCGCCACGACCGCCAGGGCGATGGCGCCGATCGGCACGTTGACCAGGAAGATCCAGCGCCAGCCGTCGATGCCGGCGATCGTGGCCTGGCCGGAGAACACACCGCCGATGACCGGGCCGAGCACGCTGGACGTGCCGAACACGGCGAGCATGTAGCCCTGGTAGCGGGCCCGCTCCCGCGGCGGCACGATGTCGCCGAGGATCGTCAGGGCCAGCGCGAACAGGCCGCCGGCACCGAGGCCCTGCACCGCGCGGAAGCCCGCGAGCATGTACATCGACGTCGCGAAGGTGCACAGCACCGAGCCGACGAGGAAGATCGAGATCGCGGTCAGGAACAGCGGCTTGCGGCCGAAGATGTCGGAGAGCTTGCCGTAGAGCGGCGTGCTGATCGTGCCGGTGATCAGGAAGGCGGTCGTGGCCCAGGCCTGCTGGGACAGCCCGCCCAGGTCGTCGGCGATCGTGCGGATCGCCGTCGAGACGACCGTCTGGTCGAGCGCCGCCAGGAACATGCCGAGCATGAGCCCGATCAGGATCGTCAGGATCTGCTTGTGCGACAGCTCACCCCCCCGGTCGGTCGGCGGGGCCGGCCTCGCGGGCGCGGCGGCTGGGCTGGTCATCGGGTGTCCCCCTCGGTCGTGCGGTGGAGATCGGCGACGAACCGGCCGAGCAGCTCGGCGAACTGGCCGCGGGACTCGGGGGTCCAGTCGGCCAGGGCGTCGACGAGCTGGGCGGCCCGGCGCCGGCGTTCGGTGTCGAGGACCCGGTGGCCCTCGGCGGTGGCGGCGAGCAGGCTGGCGCGGCCGTCCTCGGGGTCGGCGCGGCGCTCGACGAGCCCGGACCGGACCAGGCCGGCGACCTGCCGGCTGATGGTCGACGGGTCCGCGCACATCGCGGCGGCGATCTCCCCGGATCGTTGCGGCCCCTCCGCGGCCAGCCGCGCGAGCAGCGGGAACGACGCCGTCTCCAGCTCCGCGCCACGGTAGGCGGGCCCCACGCGCTTGACCAGCCGCATGAGCATCACCAACTCGTGCACCAGCCGGTCGGCGACGTCGATGTCGCCCGCGGAGAGCGTGCGCCCCGCGTCGATCTCGGCGGTCATGCCTGCTCCTGATGATCTCTTTACCTCGACTTTGCGTGTATCACGCAAAGAGTTGCTGTGCGCAAGCATGCACCCCGTCCCGCCCTGCCCGCAAAGCGATGACCCGCTCGACGGCGGTGATCCGCACCACCTGCCCGGGTTACCGTGGGGGTGTGGTCCGGCCCACGGTGGTGGAGAACGTCTTCGATCCCCGCGTGTTCGCCCGCGGCGTGCCGCACGCGGCACTGCGCCGGCTGCGGGACGAGGCACCGGTCTCTTGGCAGGAGGAGCACGAGGTCGGCATCTGGCCGGCCGGGCCCGGCTTCTGGGCCGTGACCCGCTACGACGACGTCCGGCACGTGCTGCGCAGCCCGGCCGACTTCTCGTCGTCGCTCGGGGCCACACAGATCCGCGATCCGGACCCGGCCGACCTGCCCTTCATCCGCCGGATGATCCTCAACATGGACCCGCCCGAGCAGGTCCGGCTGCGCACGCTGGTGACCGGCGCGTTCACCCGGCGCCGGCTGGAGCGGTTCGCCGCGACGGTCCGGGAGCGGGCCGCCGCGCTACTGGACGCCGTCGCGGGGCGGGGGAACTGCGACCTGCCGGCCGAGATCACCGACGACTTCCCGTTGCAGAACCTCGCCGACCTGCTCGGCGTGCCCGCGGCGGACCGGGCGCAGCTGCTGCGCTGGACGAACCGGGTGATCGGCTACCAGGACCCCGAGCACGCCCAGGTCGTGCTCGACGCCGACGGCCGCCCGGTCAACCCTCGCTCGCCCGCTCAGCTCGCGGACATGTTCGGCTATGCCGAGGAGCTCGCCGAGGCCAAGCGCCGGCACCCGGCCGACGACGTGATGACCGCCCTGGTGCAGGCGGAGGTCGACGGCGAGCGGCTCACCGACGCCGAGCTGAAGATGTTCTTCTTCCTGCTGGTCATCGCGGGCAACGACACCGTCCGCAGCGCCCTGCCGGGCGGGGTGCTCGCGCTCGTGGAGCACCCGGGGGAGTACGCCCGGCTGCGCGCCGATCCTGGCCTGCTGCCCGGGGCGGTCGAGGAGATGCTGCGCCGGCACCCGCCCGTGCTGACCTTCCGCCGCACCGCGACCCGGGACCTGGAGCTCGGCGGGCAGGCGATCACGGCGGGGGACAAGGTCGTCGTCTACCACGTCTCCGCGCACTACGACGAGCGCCGCTTCCCCGATCCGCACCGCTTCGACATCCGCCGAACGCCCAACGAGCACCTCGCCTTCGGCCAGGGCCCGCACCTGTGCCTGGGTGCCGCGTTCGCCCGCCTGCAGATGCGGGAGTTCCTCGGCGAGTTCCTCGGCCGGCTGCCCCAGGTGGAGCTCGCGGGCAAGCCCCGGCGGTTGACCTCGAACTTCATCAACGGCATCACCCACCTACCCCTGCGCTGGTGACCCCCGTCTAGTCTCCGCCGCAGCGATCACGGGAGGCGTGCCAGTGGGTCGGACGGGCCTGATCGGGAGTGTGGTCACGGGGACCGCGTGCGTGCTGGCTCTCGCCGGGTGCGCGCAGCCCGGCCAGCTCGGCCACCCCGAGCCCACCGCGATCCCCGTCGCTCCGGCGCCCGTCCCGGGGACCGCTGCGGAGGCCCCGGCCGGTCCGCGGGTCGTGGGACGCGGCCTCATCGACATCCCGCTGCGCTTCCGCACCCCCGCCCCCGCCGACTACGCGATTCGGGCGCTCGAGCTCGGCCCCGGCGAGGCGCTCGGCTGGGAGACCCACCCCGGCACGGAGCTCACCCTGCTCGACGCCGGCCAGGTCACCGTGCAGGAGACCGACGCGTGCGCCCGGCGGGTGCTCACGCCCGGGGACGTCGCGGTCTTCGGCGAGGGTGTGGCCCACGTCGTCCGCAACACCGGCGCGGAGCCCGCCCGGCTGGTCGTCACGACCTTCCTCGTGCAGGGCGTGCCGGAGGCGACGCCGGTACCCCCGGCCTGCCCGGAGGACCCGGCCACGCCCGCCCCGTAGTCTCCCCGGGCGCCGCCGGCCCGCGCTCCGTCGTGCGGGCCCGGGCGGCAGGTCCTACGATGCGCCGATCTGAGCCGACGACGTCTCAGGAGCGTGATCCCCATGGTGGACGGTATCGAATGGAACCGGCGGCGTTTCCTCCAGGCCGCGGGACTGGCGGTGTTCGGGGGAGCGCTCGCGGCCTGCGGAGGCGGGGGAGCCGCCGGCGGCGCCCCTGCTCCGCCGTCCCAGCCCGCCCCGCCGGGCACGTTCACCGAGCCGGCGAGCCCGCTGTCCGGCTCCCTGTCCATCCTCATGTGGAGCCACTTCGTGCCGGCGCACGACGCCTGGTTCGACCCGTGGGTGAAGGACTGGGGGTCCAAGGTCGGGGTGTCCGTCGCCGTCGACCACATCAACTACGCCGAGCTGCCCGCCCGCACGCAGGCGGAGATCCAGGCGAACCAGGGCCACGACCTGATCCTGCACATCGCCCCGGTGCCGCAGTACGAGCCCAGCGTGCTGGACCTCACCGACGTCGTGACCGAGGCCAACAACCGGCACGGCGGGCAGCTGGACCTGTGCCGCAGGTCCAGCTTCAACCCGACGACGGGGAAGTTCTTCGCCTACGCCCCGGCGTGGGTGCCCGACCCGGGGGACTACCGGCAGAGCCTGTGGGCCCCCGCCGGACTGGCGCAGGGCCCCGTCACCTGGGACGACCTGTTGCGCGGCGGGGCGCAGATCAAGCGGGACCAGGGCGTCCAGCTCGGCGTGGGGATGTCGCAGGAGATCGACTCCAACATGGCCGGCCGGGCCCTGCTGTGGTCGTACGGGGCGTCGATCCAGGACGAGTCCGAGCAGGTCGTCCTCAACTCCCCGCAGACCGTCGAGGCCGTGGAGTTCATGAGCCGGCTCTACCAGGAGGCGATGACACCGGAGGTGTTCTCCTGGAACGCGGCGTCGAACAACCAGGGGCTGGCCGCCGGGCAGCTGTCCTACATCATCAACTCGATCTCGGCCTGGCGGACCTCGCAGGAGACCGACCCCGAGACCGCCGCCGACATCTTCTTCACCGCGCCGCTGCGCGGTCCCGCGGACGCGAGGGCCGCCAGCCACGTCATGTACAACTGGATCGTCCCGACCTACGCCGCCAATCCGGCGGCGGCCAAGGAGTTCCTGCTCCACTACACCGCGAACCTCGACGTCGTGGCCTGGCAGTCGAAGCTCTACGACTTCCCCGCCTACCCGGACGTGGTGCCGGACCTGGACAAGTGGCTCGGGGCCGATCCCTTCGGCGCCCGCCCGGCGGACAAGCTGGCCCTGCTGTCGAACGCCGTGGAGTGGAGCACCAACGTCGGGTACCCCGGCACCGCGAACACGGCCGAGGGCGAGGTGTTCGCGACGTTCGTCATCCCGAACATGTTCGCCCGGGCGGCCCGCGGCGAGGTGACCGCCCAGCAGGCCGTCGCCGACGCCGAGGCCCAGATCCGCCCGATCTTCGACAACTGGCGGGCTCGCGGCCTCATCGGCACGGGCGGGCGTTGACGTGGCCACCGTCGCGGTCCGCGACCTGCACAAGCACTTCGACGGCGGGCGCGTTCGCGCCATCGACGGCGTCGACGTGACCACGGGCGACGGCGAGTACCTCGTGCTGCTCGGCCCGTCGGGCTGCGGCAAGACCACCTTGCTGCGCACGATCGCGGGGCTCGAGGAGCCCTCGAGCGGCGACGTCGTCATCGACGACCAGGTCGTCACCGGCCTTCCCCCGCGGGCGCGGCGGATCGCGATGGTGTTCCAGAGCTATGCCCTCTACCCGCACAAGACCGTGCTGGCCAACATCGTGTTCCCGCTGCGGGCGGCGGGGGTGCCGCACGGTGAGCGGGAGGGCAGGGCCCGGCGCGCCGCCGGCATGCTGGGGATCGAGCACCTGCTCGGGCGCAAGCCGCGCCAGCTCTCCGGCGGCGAGCGGCAGCGGGTGGCGCTGGCCCGGGCGCTGGTCCGCGATCCCTCGGTCTTCCTGCTCGACGAGCCGCTGTCGAACCTCGACGCCAAGCTGCGGACCAGCGCGCGCGACGAGCTCAAACGGTTCCAGCAGGACATCGGCGCGACCACGATCTACGTCACGCACGACCAGAGCGAGGCGATGGGGCTCGGGGACCGGATCGCGGTGATGTCCGGGGGCCGGGTGCGCCAGCTCGGCCGGCCGGTGGAGGTCTACGACGACCCGGCCGACACCTTCGTCGCGACGTTCATCGGCTCGCCCCCGATGAACCTCGTGCCCCGGGGCGACGTGCTCGTCGGCTTCCGCCCCGAGCACCTGCTGCCGGTGGAGAACGTGCCAGGCGAGCGGGTCACGGTCACGCTGGAGGTGCAGCGGATGGAGTACCTGTCCGGCGACCGGCACGTCTACGGCACCGTCGACCTGGGCGCCGGGCCGGCGCGGGTGATCGCCCGGCTCCCGGCCACCGTCGACACGCCCCTCGAGCCGGGCGAGCGGCACGACTTCGCGGTGCCGGCGCGACGGCTGCGGTTCTTCGACGAGGACTCGGGCCTGCGCACGGACCCCGTCCCGCTCCGGAGCTGAGGCGATGGCGCGTCCACGGGGAGCAGCACCGGCGGACACCCGGCCCGCCGGCGTGGCCGCGGACCGGGAGCGGACCCCGCCCACCCGGTACCGGCGCCGGCTCGCGGACCGGGACGGGGCGCTCGCCTGGCTCTTCCTCGCCCCGGCGGTGGTCTACATCCTCGCGCTGGTCGGGCTGCCCTTCGTGCTCGC
The DNA here is from genome assembly GCF_047200735.1 of Pseudonocardia oceanicola. Taxonomy (NCBI): domain Bacteria; kingdom Bacillati; phylum Actinomycetota; class Actinomycetes; order Pseudonocardiales; family Pseudonocardiaceae; genus Pseudonocardia; species Pseudonocardia oceanicola. Next base: position 195,423 of record NZ_JBJZON010000007.1, on the reverse strand, counting down.
GGTGGCGTTCGCGTTCTCCGACGTCACCGGCGGCGACCCGAGCTTCGACTGGGCGGGGCTGCGGAACTTCGAGCGCGTCTTCGGGGACCCGGTGTTCTGGCGCGCGCTGCGCAACACGCTCGTCTTCACCGCGGTGTCGATGTTCTTCATCGTGCTGTTCGGCAAGGTGCTGGCCAACGTCCTGATCGCGGAGTTCCGGGGCCGGTGGCTGGTGCGGTTCCTCGTGCTGCTGCCCTGGACCACGCCGGTGGCGCTGTCGACCATCACCTGGCTCTGGATGCTCGACTCGGTGTTCTCGCCGATCGACTGGGTGCTGCGCGAGATCGGCCTGATCCAGACCAACATGTTCTACCTGGGCCGGCCGACCCTGGCGATGGCGTCGGTGATCGGCGTACACGTCTGGCGGCTGGTGCCACTGGCCGCGGTGATCATGATGGCCGGGCTGCTGTCGATCCCGAAGGACGTCCAGGAGCAGGCCCTGGTCGACGGCGCCGGGTACTGGCGGCGGATGGTCGAGATCACGATCCCGCTCACCGCGCCCGTCATCGCGATCTCGGCGCTGTTCGGGGCGATCTTCACCTTCACGGACATGACGGTCGTCTACGTCCTCACCCGGGGCGGCCCGACGAACGAGACGCAGGTGCTCGCCAGCTGGGCGTTCTTCCGCGGCATCGAGGGCAGCGACGTCGGGCAGGGCGCGGCGATCGCGCTGTTCCTGTTCCCGTTGCTGCTCGCGGCGGCGATCGCGATCCTGCGCGCGGTCCGCCGGATGGAGGTGAGCTGAGCCGTGGCCGGGTCGGGTGCACTCGTGGTCACCGAGGCCGACCGGCGCCGCTACGCCCGGCGGCACCGGGCGGCCCGCGCCGGCCTGTACGTGCTCGCGGTGCTGTCAGCGCTGGCCGCCGCGGGCCCGTTCGTCTGGGCGGCGATCACCGCGTTCAAGCAGGACAGCGACCTCTACCGGCGGCGCAACAACCCCTTCGTCTACAACGAGGCCCCGACACTCGACCACGTCGAGCTGTTGTTCCGGCGCACCGCGTTCGCCACGTTCGCCTGGAACACCCTGTGGGTCGGCGTGCTCGTCGTGCTGATCACGCTGGTGCTCGCCCTCCCGGCGGCGTACGCCCTGGCCCGTCTCGACCGGCCGTGGGGCGGCCGGTTGGGCATCGCGATCTTCTTCGTCTACCTCGTGCCGCCGACGCTGCTGTTCCTCTCGCTCTCGCGGCTCGTGGTGGCGCTCGGGCTGCAGGACTCCACGTGGTCGCTCGTGGTGATCTACCCGACGATCACGGTGCCGGTCTCGGTGTGGCTGCTCATCGGGTTCCTCAAGACCATCCCGAAGGACATCGAGGAACAGGCGATGGTCGACGGCTACAGCCGGGTGGGCGCGATGGTGCGCGTCGTCGCCCCGCTCCTGCTGCCGGGGCTCGTCGCGGTGGTCGTCTTCGCGTTCACGCTCACTGCCAGCGAGTTCATCTACGCGCTCGCGTTCATCTCGCCGAGCGCGGAGAAGGTGATCAGCACGGGCGTGCCGACCGAGCTCGTCCGTGGCGACGTGTTCTTCTGGCAGTCGCTGCAGGCGTCGGCCGTCCTGGTCGCGGTGCCGATCGCGGTGGTGTTCACGCTGTTCCTGGACCGCTTCGTCGCCGGCTTCACCCAGGGCGCGGTGAAGGGCTGAGCGTCCCTCCGGACGGGGGGATCACGACCGCGGGAGGGGCGGAAGGGCCTCCCGGTGTGGAACGATGGCGCGGTCGCGAACCTTGTGGACCGGGCGGAGTGCATGGCGAGGAAGACCGTGACCGCCAACGACGGGCGGACGTGGGAGGTCAGCAGGCGCATCGACTGGTCGCCGCCCGCCGTCGGCGACGAGTTCGAGCACGACGTGGACGGCGGCCGCGGGGCCGTCGTGATGGTCGTCTGTGCGCTGATCGTGTTCGGCGTGGCCGTCGTGGCGTGGCCCCTGCTGGCGCAGTCCCAGGTCCACGTGCCCCCGGCCTACTGGTTCGCCGCGTTCGTGATCCTCAGCTTCTTCCCGGCGCGCTGGTACCTGCGCCGACCGTGGAAGATCGTCGCGGAGACGGACGGGCACTACGGGGCCGACGCCGGCCGCGAGCACTGGGTGGGCAAGGTCCGCGGGATCGGCCGCGCCCAGGAGGAGATGCGCGTGGTCGTGTTGTCCCTGCGCCAGCGCGGCACCCCCGGCCACGCCGACAGTCCCCTGCAGCCGGTCAACTGATGCCCGAGCTCCCCGAGGTCGAGGCGCTCGCCCAGCACCTGCGCGACCACGCCCTGTACCGGCCGGTCGCCCGCGTCGACGTGGCGAGCATGAGCGTGCTCAAGACCGTCGACCCGCCGGTGTCGGCGCTGGTCGGGCGGGTGGTCACCGGGGCGAGCCGGTTCGGCAAGTTCCTCTCGGTGGACCTCGAGGACCGACGGGACGAGCCGGGCCTGCACCTGATCACGCACCTGTCCCGGGCCGGCTGGTTGCGCTGGCACGACCAGGCCGCGGCGACCCCGCCGCGGCCCAGCGGGCGCGGCCCGCTCGCCCTGCGGGTGCACCTCGACGCCGTCGGTGGGCCCGGCTTCGACCTCACCGAGGCGGGCACCCAGAAGCGGCTGGCGGTGTACCTGGTGCACGACCCGCAGGAGGTCCCCGGCGTCGCGCGGCTCGGGCCCGACGCGCTCGGGATCGACCGCGCCGGGTTCGGCGCGCTGCTCGCCGGGCGCACCGAGCGGATCAAGAACCTGATCACCGACCAGAAGGTGCTGGCCGGGATCGGCAACGCCTACAGCGACGAGATCCTGCACACCGCCCGGCTCTCCCCGTACGCCGTCTCCGGGCGGCTCACCGACGACAGGGTCGACGTCCTGTACGAGGCGATGCGCGGCGTGCTCACCGACGCCGTCGACCGCTCCGTCGGGCAGCGCGCCGCCTCGCTGAAGGGCGAGAAGCGCTCCGGCCTCCGGGTCCACGCGCGGACGGGGCTGCCGTGCCCGGTGTGCGGCGACACCGTCCGGGAGGTGTCGTTCGCCGATCGGTCGTTCCAGTACTGTCCGACCTGCCAGACCGGCGGCAGACCCCTCGCCGACCGGCGGCTCTCCAGACTGGTGAGGTGACCACGGTGGCCGACGTGCTCTCGTCGCCGCTCGTGCTCGTCCTCGCGGCGGTCATCGTCGCGCTCGTCGCGGTGATCGTGGTCCTCCTGGTCCGTCGCGCCCGCCGACACACCTTCGCGAGCCCTCTCGAACGCGCCACGTTCTCCACGCTGCACACGGTGGCGCTCGCTGCGCCGGCGCTGCGGGACGGGCTGAACCCGAACTCCGCCGCCTACGCGCTGCCCTACCTGCGCACCCTGCTGGACACCTGCGCCCTCACGATGACGGACGCCCGCGGCGAGGTCCTGGCCTGGGACGGCGACGCCGACCAGCACAAGCCGGACGTGGTGACCCTGGCCGACCAGGTGATCTCCACCGGCCGCCAGCAGGTGCTCTCGCACTCGGCCATCGCCTGCCAGTACCCGAGCTGTGACGTCCGCGGCATCGTCGTCGTGCCGCTGGAGAGCGACGGGGCGATCATCGGCACCCTCGCCGCGCTCACCACCGCGACGGCCGGGCCGGTGCTGCTGCGGGCCACCGCCGAGGTCGCGCGGTACGTGTCCAGCCAGCTCGAGCTCGCCGAGCTCGACGAGTCGCGCGCCCGGCTCAACCGGGCGGAGGTGCGGGCGCTGCGGGCGCAGATCTCGCCGCACTTCGTCTACAACGCGTTGACCACCATCGCGAGCTTCATCCGCACCGACCCGGTGCGCGCCCGCGACCTGCTGATCGAGTTCGCCGACTTCACCCGGTACTCCTTCCGCACCGCCGGCGAGTACACGACGCTGTCGGACGAGCTGACCAACATCGAGCGCTACATCGCGCTGGAGAAGGCCCGCTTCGGCAACCGGCTGAACATCAAGCTGCAGATCGCGCCCGAGGTGCTCAACGTCGTGCTGCCGTTCCTCGCGCTGCAGCCGCTGGTGGAGAACGCGGTGCGGCACGGCCTGTCCGGCAAGCCCAACGGCGGCACCATCACCATCACCGCCGAGAACGCCGGCGCCGAGTGCGTGATCATCGTGGAGGACGACGGCGTGGGCATGGACCCCGCACGCCTCACCGAGGACCTCGACGACGCCCACCTCTCCGGCGCCCACGTCGGCCTCGGCAATGTCGACGACCGGATGCGCTCGGCCTTCGGCGACGACTTCGGGCTGGTCGTGGACACCGCCGTCGGGGCGGGCATGAAGATCACCCTGCGGGTCCCGAAGTTCCGCGCGGGCATCCGCGTCTGAGGCGTCACCGCCCTCGCCGGACAGGACCGTCGCCGTCCCTCGCCGGACAGGTGCGCACGGCGGGGTCGAATCGCGCCGAACTTTGTTCAACCGAACTGCATCCGCAGGTCGCCGCGCGCCGGTAGTGCGGGGTGTCAGGTTCGACCCCCTCACGAGGAGATCCGATGCGACGCCTCACCCTCGCCCTCGGCGGCCTGCTCACGGCGTGCGCCGCCGCCGTGGCGACCGCCCCGGCCGCGGCCGCCCAGGAGACCGGGACCGTCCACGTCGTCCACGGCATCCCGGACACCCCGGTCGACGTCTACGTCGACGGGCAGCGCGCGCTCGACGACTTCACCTTCGGCACGGCGGCCGGTCCGGTCGACCTGCCGGCCGGAACCCGGACCGTGGCGATCTTCCCGGCCGATGCGGCGGACGGCTCCGGCGATCCGCTGTTGTCCGCGCAGGCGGACGTCCCGGCAGGCGGCGACGTCACCCTCGCCGCCCACCTCGACGCGTCCGGGTCCCCGACCGTCACCGCGTTCGCCGACGACGTCTCGGCCGTCCCGGCGGGCCAGGCCCGGCTCGTCGTGCGACACCTCGCCGCCGCACCGGCGGTCGACGTGCTGGCGGACGGGAGCCCGGCGCTCACCGGGCTGACCAACCCGAACGAGGCGGCCGCCGAGGTCCCGGCCGGCACGCTGTCGGCCGCGGTCGCGGCCGCGGGCACGACCGAGCCGGTGATCGGACCCGCCGACCTCACCCTCGCCGAGGGGACCGCCACCTTCGTGCACGCGGTCGGCTCGCTCGAGGCCGGGAACCTGCGGCTGGTGACCTTCACGGTCGAGGGCCTGCACAGCGCCCCGGCGGGCGTCCCGGCCGGTGCGCCGTCCGGTGCCCCGGCGGACGACACCGCGGGCTGGTCGACGATCGGCGCCGCGACCGGCCTCGTGCTGGTCGGGGCCGCGGCGTTCGGCCTGCGTCGTACCAACCTGCGCCGTTCCTGACGATGACTCGGACACGGGCCAGGGGCCGCACGATCGCCCTGCTCGCGCTCGTGGCCGGGCTGGTGCTGCTCGCCGTGTCGGGGGTGGCCTGGGCGCTCCGGGCCACCCCCGCCCCGGCACCGGCGGTGCCGGGGCCGGCCATCTCGGGCCCGGCCTCCCCGGGGCCGGTCTCCCGGGGCGGGGTCGTCCCGGAACCGGTCGCGGCAGGGCCCTCGGCGGCGCCGCGGGGGGAGGTCGAGCCTGCGGCCGCGCCGGTGGGGCTCACCGTCGAGCGGGCGGGGGAGACCCTGCTCGCCGCGCCAGTGGTGCCCGTCGGCGTCGATGCCGCGGGGGCCATGGGCGTGCCGCGGGACGTGGACACGGTCGGCTGGTACCGCTTCGGCGCGGCGCCCGGGGCCGGGACCGGGTCGGCGCTGTTGGCCGGGCACGTGGACGACCGGGAGCAGGGCCTCGGCGCCTTCCACGATCTCGGCGGCCTCGTGCCGGGGGACCTGGTCACGGTGCGCCGGGACGGGGCCCCGCCCATCCGGTACGCCGTGCGGGAGGTCCGCAGCGTGGCCAAGGACGCGCTGGCCGCCGAAGAGCTGGTCGCCCGCGCGGGACCACCCAGGCTCACCCTGGTGACCTGCGGCGGGCCGTTCGACCGGCAGACCCGGTCGTACCGGGACAACGTCGTGGTCGTCGCCCTGCCGGCGCCGGCGACCCCGTGACCACCCCGTCGTCGGGATGCCCGGTTCGTCCGGTGCTGGGATGCTCGTCCGGTGACCCGCGGACGGACGCCCGGATGAGGGAGATCCTGCCGCCCGGTGCGCCGCGCGAGCCGGGGGGACCCGCCACGGCCGCACCCGACCCGACGGGCTGGGGGTCGCCGGGGTCGGAACCCGAGCGGGTGCCGGACGAGGAGATTACCGCACGGCTGCGCGACGGCGACCCCGAGGCGCTGCGCCTGGCCTACGACCGGCACGCGCGGGTGGTGCACACCGTCGCGCTGCGGGTCCTGCGGAGCCATCACGACGCCGAGGACGTGACCCAGCAGGTGTTCGTCCGCGCCTGGCGCGGCCGCGCGACGCTCGACCCGGAGCGCGGCGGGCTCGGCGCGTGGCTGATCGGGATCACCCGCCGGCAGATCGCCGACCGGCTCGCCGTGCGGGGGCGGGAGCGCGCCGCCGCCGACGGGGCGTTGCGGGCCGGGCCCCCGTCCCCGCCGGCACCCGCTCCGGACCAGGTCGTCGACGTCGTCGTGGTGGCCGACGAGCTCGACCGGCTGCCCGAGGCGCAACGTAGGGTGATCCGGCTGGCCTTCTACGACGACCTCACCCAGCAGCAGATCGCCTCGGTCACCGGGCTCCCGCTGGGCACGGTGAAGAGCCACCTCCGGCGGGGGGTCGACCGGATGCGACGACGATGGGAGGCGGGCGGTGCGGCACCCGGGGCCTGACGAGCTCGTCGCCGCCGCCCTGTCCGCCCTGTCCGCGCGGAACCCGGCCCCGGGGATCGAGACGCACCTGCGCAGCTGCCCCGCCTGCCGGGCAGAGGTCGAGTCGCTGCGGACCACGTCGCGGCTGGCCCGCGAGGGCGCCGACCAGCCGGTGCAGGACCCGCCGTCCGCGGTGTGGGAGCGGGTCGTGGGCGAGCTCGGCCCCGAGCTCGCCGGCGCAGCCGGGCGCCCGGCCGATCCGCCGGCCCTCCACGCCCTCGCCGACGAGTCGGTCGCGGACAGGGCCGTCGAGGGTCGGACCCGGCGCCGGGGACCGGTGCTCCTCGCCGCGGCCGCTCTGGTCGCCGGGCTCGCGGGCGGGCTGGCGATCGGTCTGACCGTGGGCGGGGACCCGCAGGTCCCGGCCGAGGTCCCGCTCGTCGCGCTCGACCCCGGCTCCGGCACCACGGGCAGCACCGGGCTCACCGAGGTCGACGGCAGCCGGGTGCTCGTCGTGGCGCTCGAGCGCGACGCGCTGCCGGCCGGTGGCTACCTGGAGGCGTGGCTGATGGACGAGGGCGCCACCCGGCTCTATGCGCTGGGCGGGCTCGCTCCGGCCGGCCCGGGCCGCTGGGCCGGCCGGTTCGTGCTCCCGCCGGACCTCCCCCTGGAGGTGCTCGACACCGTCGACGTGTCGGTCGAGCACTTCGACGGCGACCCCGGCCACTCCGGCGAGAGCCTGGCCCGCGGCCGCACGGCCTGACCCGGCCGCTCCGCCCACCGCCGTCGCCCTGCCCGTGGTCGCCCTGCCCCGTGGTCGCCCTGCCCCGTGGTCGCCCTGCCCCGTGGTCGCCCTGCCCCGTGGTCGACCGGCCGCGCCGCCGCCCTGGGCGCCACGCGACGTGGAACCCCGCACGTGCCCCGGCTGTGGTCATAGGCTGGCGGCATGGACGCCCTCCACCTGCCCGACCGCCTGACCTCGCGCCTCCCCGGACGGCTCGGCGAGAAGGGCGACGTCCCGGTCGTGCCGCTCGTGCGGCTGCACGGCGTCATCACTCCGCAGCCCGGCCCGCTGGCCCGCGCGGTGATCAACGCGACCTCGGCCGAGAAGGTCCTGGAGCGGGCGTTCGGCACCGAGCGGGTCGTCGCCGTGGGACTGCTGGTGAACTCGCCCGGCGGCTCGCCGACCCAGTCCGCGCTGGTCGCGGACCGGATCCGGGGGCTGGCTGCGGAGCACGAGGTGCCGGTCCTCGCGTTCTGCGAGGACGTCGCGGCCTCGGGCGGCTACTGGCTGGCCTGCGCGGCCGACGAGATCTACGCCCACCCGACCTCCATCGTCGGGTCGATCGGCGTGATCAGCTCCGGGTTCGGGCTGGAGGGCTTCATCCAGCGGTTCGGCATCGAGCGCCGGCTGCACACCGCGGGCGAGTCCAAGTCCCGCCTCGACCCCTTCCTCCCGGAGAAGGAGGAGGACGTCGCCTGGCTGCGCGGCGTCCAGGACGAGCTGCACACCCTGTTCCGCGACTGGGTCGTCGAGCGCCGCGGCGACCGGCTGACCGGCGGCGACGAGCTCTTCACGGGCGAGGTGTGGACCGGGGCGCGAGCCGTGGAGCTGGGCCTGGTCGACGGGCTGGGCACCGCCCGCTCCGTGCTCACGCAGCGCTTTCCGGACGCGAAGCTGACCCCGGTCGAGGGACGCAGACCGCTGCTCGCGCGGCTCGGTCTGAACGCCCCGGCGGCGTCCCTCCCCGCAGCGTTCACCGGCGGGGGCCCGGTGGACGCCGCCCTGGGTGTGGTCCAGGCGGCCGACATCAGGGCGGCGTGGGCGCGCTACGGTCTGTAGCCTCGCCGGCGGTGGGCGAGCCCGAGGGGCCTCCCGTCCTCACCCGTTCGATCAGTAGCCGATCGGTCGCAGATTGATGAGTTGCCCTGGCATCCCGCTCCGATCACCGTCACCATGGTCGGCAGGGCCCGGGGTCGCCACCACCGAGGTGCGCGCCCGGCCGTGCACCGGGAACGCAGGATGAGGAGATCGTGGACAGCACCGACAGCTCCGGAGGTCTGGTCGTCCTCGCAGTGGACGACGAGCAGCCGGCTCTCGAAGAACTGGCGTTCCTGCTGAACGAGGACCCCCGGGTCGGTGAGGTGCTCAAGGCCTCGGACGCCACCGAGGCCCTCCGCATCCTCAACGCGCGCAGCTCCCGGGAGAGCGTGCACGCCGCCCGCGCCGCAGGGGCCCCGCACCCGGCCGCCGGCACCCGGGTGGCCGAGAAGACCGACGTCGACGTCGTCTTCCTCGACATCCGCATGCCGGGGCTGGACGGCCTCGAGCTCGCCCGCGTCTTCTCCTCCATGGCCCAGCCGCCGGAGGTCGTGTTCGTCACCGCCCACGACGACCGGGCGGTCGACGCCTACGAGGTCGGTGCCAAGGACTACCTGCTCAAGCCGCTGCGCGAGGAGCGGCTCGCCGCGGCGCTGGACCGGATCATCGCGAACCGGTCCGCCGCTCCGCCTGTCGAGCCCGTCCCGCAGGAGCGGGACGAGGACGAGGTGATCCCCGTCGAGCTCGCGGGCACCACGAAGCTCGTGCCGCGCTCGGCGGTCCGGTACGTGGAGGCCCAGGGCGACTACGCCCGGCTGCACACCACCGAGGGCAGCCACCTGGTCCGCATCCCGCTGTCGGTCCTGGAGGACCGCTGGCGCGACGCGGGGTTCGTGCGCATCCACCGCTCGTTCCTGGTGGCGCTGCCGCTGGTCACCGAGCTGCGGCTGTCCGGGTCGGGCTACGTGGTGCGGGTGGGCTCCGGCCCCGACACCGCGGAGCTGCCCGTCTCCCGCCGGCACACCCGTGAGCTGAAGGACCGCCTGGTCCGCGCGACGAAGCAGGCGTGGAGCCAGAGATGAGCCCCGACGACGCACTCGTCACCGCGGAGGAGGCATGAGCGCTGCCGTCGACGGCTCCCCGCCGTCGATGAGCCCCGGCCCGGGCGACGGCGAGGGGTCCCCGCGCCGTCGGCGGCCGGCGCCACCCCCGGGGCCCGGGACCCGCGCCGAGGGCTCCGGGCCGATGTGGCTGCAGGAGGAGATGCGCCGCCGCATGGACGCCAACGCACGCTCCGGCCGTGGCCGGCATGCGCGGGACGAGGCGGACACCGAACAGTTCGGGGTGAGCGAGCTGCGCGCCCGGGTGAGCCGCGGCGACGCGGGCCCACCGGGTCGGCGCGACCACACCGACCACACCGGCCACCTCGCCCAGCCCGGCCACCCCGTCCAGCCCGGCCACCCCGTCCAGCCCGGCCACCCCGCCCAGCCCGGCCACCCCGCCCAGCCCGGCTACACCGACTACACCGACTACACCGACTACACCGACTACACCGACTACACCGACTACCCGGACTACGACGACGACCACCCGGACGACGACTACGACGGGGACGTTCCCTTCGCCGGAGCCGAGGTCGAGCGGTTCGAGCGGGTCCTGGGTCCCGCCAGCGTGCCGCTGCGGGTGCCCGCGCCCGAGGCCTACGACGACGGGCGCGGTGCCGAACGGGGCGCCCCCGGTCCGGCGCCGGACCCGCACGGCCCGCCGGCCGGACCCGGCGGGATGCGGCAGCCGGGCGCGACCGGCGGCAGCCCGCTGTCCCGGGCCGGGCGGCCCGCCCTCGCGCCGGACTCCCTCGGCCCCCGGCCCCCGGCAGTCGGGCCGCCCGACGGCGGATCCCCCGCGGGTCCCGCGACCAGCGGCGACGCCGCCCGCGGAGTGTCGTGGGAACCCACCGGCGAGGTCGTCGTCCAGCCCCCCTCCCGCGCCGTCCCCGGGCCACCGCCCGGGACCCACCCCGGCCTGCACCCCCCGATGTCGGATCCCGACGCGGAACGCACGGACGTCGGCGTCATCCCGCCCGTCCCGCCCGCAGAGCCGTCCGGGGCGCCGTTCGCGCAGGCGGCGACGCCGGACACCACCATCCGGCCCCACGCCGACGCCCGGGCTGCGGACCAGGCGAACCGGCTTCCGCTCTCCGCCCGCCCCGTCGGCGCCCCCTCGCCGACCGTCGCCCCGACGGCGCCCCCCGGCGACACCGCCCCCGGCCGGCCCGTCGGGGCGCGGTTCCGCACCGTCGAGGAGGAGCCCGGCGAGGGCGTCCCGCGCCGCACCCGCGTGGTCCTGTCCGAGCGGAAGGGCGTCGCCCGCACCGTCCGCACCGTCGTCGACGTCCAGGAGGGCACGCCCGTCGGCGAGCTGCTGCGGGCCAACCTCATCGGCGGACAGCTCGCGGTCGCGCTGCGCGTCGGCGGCCTCGCCCTGCTGGTGCTCGGCCTGCTGCCCGCCGTGTTCGCCTTCTACCCCGAGCTGGGCCGGGCCGAGGTGCTGGGCCTGCGCCTGCCCTGGCTGCTGCTCGGCGTGCTGGTCTACCCGTTCCTGCTGGCCCTGGGCTGGTGGCACACGAAGGCCGCCGAGAAGGTCGAGCAGAACTTCGCCGACCACGTCCAGGACTGACCCCGTCCCGTCCCCGCCGCGCCCCGCCGCACCCCCCACCAGAGAGCTCCCCGTTGCCCACCCCGTCCGTCATCGCGCTGGCCGCCATCGCCCTCGTCGGCGTGGCCTCCGTCGTCATCGGGTCGCTGGGCGTGCGCGTCGCCCGCAGCACCTCGGACTTCCTCGTCGCCTCCCGCACCGTCGGCGCCGTCCCCAACGCCGCGGCGATCTCCGGCGAGTACCTGTCCGCCGCGGCCTTCCTCGGGATCGCCGGCCTGGTGCTGCGCGAGGGCGCGACCGCGCTCTGGTACCCGATCGCCTTCTGCGCCGGGTACCTGTCGCTGCTGCTGTTCGTGGCCGCCCCGCTGCGCCGCTCCGGCGCCTACACGATCCCGGACTTCGCCGAGGCCCGGCTGCACTCGCGCCGGGTGCGCCGGCTGTGCACCGCGCTCGTGCTGCTGATCGGCTGGCTGTACCTGCTCCCGCAGCTGCAGGGCGCGGGCCTCGCGTTCACCACCCTGACCTCGCTGCCCTCGTGGGTCGGCGTGCTGGGCGCGGGCGTGCTGGTGGTGCTCAGCGTGGTGGCCGGCGGCATGCGCTCGATCACCTTCGTGCAGGCCTTCCAGTACTGGCTCAAGCTGACCGCGCTCACCGTGCCCGCGCTCGTCGCGTCGGCGCTGTTCCTCGGGAGCGATCGCGAGCTCGACCGGCCCGCCGCGCCGGAGTTCCCGGAGACGACGACGATCGACGTCCGGGTCCCGGTGAACCTCGAGGTCGCGGTGCCCACCCCGGTCGACGCCCGCGGGGAGGTCGACGGCGCCGCGGTGGACGACCTGCTGGTCTGGCAGCCGGGCCCGCACACCGTGGCGGCCGGGACCGAGCTGCGGTTCGCCGCCGGTACCGGCGTGCCCGTGCCGGCCGGCACCCCCGCGACGGACCGGGAGTGGCTGGAGCCGCAGTCCGGCCCGCTGGACCTGCTGGAGATCTACTCGATCCTGGTCGCGGGGATCGCCGGGACCATGGGCCTGCCGCACGTCCTGGTCCGCTTCTACACGAACCCGGACGGCCGGGCCGCCCGCCGCACGACCGTCGTCGTGCTGGCCCTGATCGGCGGGGTGTTCGTGCTGGTCACGCTGCTCGGGTTGCTCTCGCGGGCCTACACTCCGCAGCTGCTCGTCGACGGCCGCACGGACGGTGCGGTCCTGCTCGTCCCGACCGCCGTGCTGGGCGACGGGTGGGCCGGCTGGCTGCTCGGTGGCCTGGTGTCCGCCGGTGCCGCGGCGGCGTTCCTGTCGACGTCGTCGGGCCTCGTCGTGAGCCTCGCGGGCGTACTGTTCACGGACGTGTTGAAGGGCAGGCTGCGCGACTTCCGGCTCGCCGCCCTGCTGTCGGCGGTCCTCCCGGTGGCGCTCGCCCTCGCCGTCGCTCGGCTGGACCTGGCGCTCACCGTGCCGCTGGTGTTCGCGGTCTCCGCCGCCACCTTCTGCCCCCTGCTCGTGCTGGGCGTGTGGTGGCGCGGGCTGACCCCCGCCGGTGCGACCGCGGGCCTGGTCGTCGGGGCCGCGCTGTCGGCCGTGGGAGTCGGGTTCGCCCTGGCCGGCAGCGTGCCGGACGGGGCCGTCGGCGTGCTGGTGCTGCGGCCCGCCGCCGTCGCGGTGCCGCTGGCCTTCCTGACGATGGTCGTGGTCAGCCGGGCGACCTCCCGGGACGTCCCGGTCGATGCCGAGCGCACACTGCTGCAGCTGCACGCGCCCGAACGCCTCGGCCTCTCCCGCGACCGGCTGAACCGGGAACCCTCGTGAGCGCGACGGCCGTCGCGGCGCTGGCCGCGATCCTGTTGGTCGCGGTGGCCTCGACGGTCATCGGCATGATCGGCCACCGGTCCCGCCGGACGTCGGACTTCCTGGTCGCCTCGCGCACGGTCCGGCCGGCGGCCAACGCGGGGGCGATCTCCGGCGAGTACCTGTCCGCGGCGTCGTTCCTCGGGGTGGCCGGGCTCGTGCTCCGGGACGGCGTCGACGCCCTCTGGTACCCCGTCGGCTACACCGCGGGCTACCTGTCGCTGCTGTTGTTCGTGGCCGCCCCGCTGCGTCGCTCGGGCGCCTACACCGTGCCGGACTTCGCCGAGCTGCGGCTGCACTCGGCTGCGCTGCGCCGGCTCTGCAGCATGTTCGTGCTGGTCGTCGGGTGGCTGTACCTGCTGCCCCAGCTACAGGGCGCCGGGCTCACGGTCGAGGTCGTGACCGGGCTGCCGCGGTGGATCGGCACGGTCGGGGCCGGCGTGATCGTGGTGGCGACGGTGGTCTTCGGCGGCATGCGCTCGGTGACCTTCGTGCAGGCGTTCCAGTACTGGCTCAAGCTCACCGCGCTCGCCGTGCCCGCGGTGGTGGCGCTCCTGTTCTTCCTCAACAGCGGACACACCTTCGACCGGCCGCAGGCGCCGGACTTCCGCGAGCGGACCACGGTCGGCGTCGACACCGACGTGCAGCTCGCCACCGGCGCGCCGACCCGGGTGGAGATCGGGCCCGACGGCGGCGTCGTCGACGGCGCGCCCGTCCCACCGGGCACCGTGCTCACCTGGGAGACCGGCAGCCGGCACGAGGTGGCCGCCGGGTCCGAGCTCGTCTTCCCGGCCGGCTCGCCCGTGCCGACGACCGCGGGCCGGCCGGCCACGGACGCCCGCTGGCTCACCCCGCTGGCCGGCGACGGGGAGTACCAGCTGCTCGCCATCTACTCGCTGATCATGGCGACCTTCCTGGGCACCATGGGGCTGCCGCACGTCCTCGGCCGTTTCTACACCAACCCGGACGGCCGGGCGGCCCGCCGCAGCGCGGTGATCGTGCTGGGCATGCTCGGGGCCTTCTACCTGCTGGTCACGCTGATCGGTGCGCTGTCCCGCTTCTACACGCCGCAGCTGCTCGTCGCCGGGCCCACGGACGCCGCGGTGCTGCTGCTGCCCGGTGCCGTGCTCGGCAGCGGGCTGGCCGGGGCGCTCCTCGGAGGATTCGTCGCGGCCGGGGCGTGGGCGGCGTTCCTGTCCACCGCGTCGGGGCTGCTGGTGAGCCTGGCCGGGGTGCTCTCGACGGACGTGCTGCGCGGCCGGGCGGTGGCCGACCGGCGGCTGAGCGGGCTGCGGATCGCGACGGTGCTGGCCGGCGCGGCGCCGCTGGCCCTCACCCTGGGCGTGGCGCAGCTGGACTTCGCCGAGACCGTCGCCCTGGCGTTCGCGGTGGCCGCGTCGACCTTCTGCCCGCTGCTGGTGCTCGGCATCTGGTGGAAGGGGCTGACCGCCCGAGGCGCGATCTGGGGCCTGCTCGTCGGCGGCGTGCTCTCCGCGGGCGCGGTGGCGGTGAGCCTGGCCGGGATCGGGGGCGAGGACTGGCTCGGGGTGCTGCTCCACCGGCCCGCGATCGTCACCGTGCCGCTGGCGTTCCTCGTGATGATCGTGGTCAGCCTGGCCACCCGGAAGCACCGCCCGGCCAACACCGAGGCCCTGCTGCTGCGGCTGCACGCCCCCGAACGCCTCGGGCTCTCCCGCGAGTCCCTCGAGGGCAACCGGCGACCGTCCGTCTGACGCAGCCGACCGTTCACGTTGCGTCGCATCTGTCACCACGGACGGTTTCCGCCGAGGGCCGTCTCGATCGGCGCCCCGGCTCGTTCCCCCGTAGTGGACCCGGCGCCGGAGAAGGGACGGCACCGTCGCGCGGTAGGTCCGCACGACCGTGCCGTTCGTGCGTTCACGGGAGCCTGACGGGGACGGGTGTCATCATGGGGACATGACCAGCGTTCCCTCCGTGTCCGTCGCGGACCTGCCGGCCGACGCCGCCATGCTCGACGTCCGCGAGGCCGACGAGTGGGCCGCCGGGCGGGCCCCCGGTTCCCGGCACCTCCCGATGTCCGAGCTGACCCGGCGGATCGCCGAGATCCCGGGCGACGAACCGCTCTACGTCGTGTGCCGTTCCGGCGGCCGGTCCTCGCGCGTCGTGGCCTACCTCGCCCAGCAGGGCTACCCGGCGGTGAACGTCGACGGCGGGATGCAGGCGTGGGCCGGTTCCGGCCGGGAGATCGTCGCGGACCCGGACCGGACCCCCGAGATCATCTGAGTCGGGCCCGCGTGAGCCCCGCCCCGCGCCCCGCGCCCCCGGGTCCGCCCGCCCGCCCGGCGGGTGGGGCCACCGCACGCCCGCCGGCCTGTTCGCGGTGCGGGCGGGTCGCGCCACCCGGTGCCGGGCCCTTCTGCCCGTACTGCGGCCGCTACCTGGCCGCACTCGCCTGGGTGGCGGAGCCGCCGCCGACCGGCGTCCCGCGCCCCCCGGTCCGCCCCCGGTTCCGGTACACCGGTCCGCCCCGCTACCGGGAGGTGCCGCGCTGGGGCTTCCCGCCGCTGCCATGGCGCGGCGAGTCCGAGGCCGAGCGCGTTCCGGCGCTCGAGCGGGCCCGCTGGATCGCGCACCCGCTCGACGTCCTGCTGCGGGTCACCGCCGGCGTGGCCGTGGTGGCCGCGGTGGCCGAGATCCTGCGCTACGTCCTGCTCGTGCTGAGCCGCGCCGACGCGCTCCCCGCGCGCCTGGTCGCCTTCTCCGACGCCGCGGTCGCCTTCGGCGGCTGGTCCGGGCTGGCCGCGCTCGCCGGCTGCGGGGTGCTGATGGTGCTCTGGACGCTGCGCGCTCGCGAGGCCGCTGCCGAGCGGACCGGCACGGTGCCGGACCGGCCGGCGTCCGCCGTCGTCGCCGGATGGGTGGTGCCCGGGCTCAACCTCTCGGTGCCGGGCTCGCTTCTCGCCGAGATCGAGCACGCCGGGCTGGACCGACCGCCCGCCGAGCGCCCGCGCCCGTCGCGGCTGCTGCTGGTGTGGTGGGCGACGTGGGGGGCCGGGGTCGTGCTCGGCGTCGTCGTGTTCGGGTGGTCCTTCCGCAGCGGGGTGCAGGCGATGGCCGACGGGGTGGTCCTGCACGCGGCGCTGGACCTGCTCGCCGCCGCGACCGCGCTGATCACCGTGCGCGTGCTCCGGTACCTGATGGCGCTGCTGGAGCCGGTCCGCCCGGTGCGGCGCGAGACGCTCGTGGCCGTGCGGCCACCGGGACCGGCGGCGGACCCGGCCGCGCCCGGCGCTACGGTGGCGCCCTGATGGCCAAGAAGAACCGCGTCAAGTCCAGCGCCGCGACCGGCGAGAACCCGCGCCGCCCCTGCCCCTGCGGCTCGGGCAAGCGGTACAAGGCGTGCCACGGCGCCGGCGACGACGTGATCGTCACCCGGCCCTTCGAGGGGCTCGCCGCCGAACCGGACCTCGTCGCGATGCGCGAGTTCCTGCCGTCGGCCGTCGCCCCGCTCCCGCTGCGGGAGACCGGCGAGCGTCCGGTCCGGCTCGCCACGGTCCTGCCGGGCGCCTCCGCCGCGATCGTCCGGCCGGACGGCGAGATCCTGCTCGGCATGCAGGTCCAGACCCGCTCGGGCGACCTCTCCGCCGATCTCGCCAAGGCGCTGCGCTGGGCCGGGACCGCCGAGCCGGGGTCCGCGCTGCCGGTCGTCGGGCCGGGGGTGGGCGAGGGCGAGGTCGTCCGGCTGCAGGACCTGCTGGTCGCCGCCGCCGAGCTCGACCTCACGCTGCACCAGGACTTCCACTGGTGGGTCCCCTCGGAGGACGGCGAGCCCGCCGCCGAGATCGCCGCGACGATCGAGCGCGCCAACTCCGTGATCATGCCGACGGAGGCCGTGACGGGCGAGGGCGTCCGCGCCGCGTACTGGGTCGACACCGGCAGCAAGGCGCACGTGCGCTGGGTCCGGCCGGAGGCCGAGGACGCGCTGATGGCGGCCCTGGCGCGGCTGCACGCGGCCGGGGAGCTCGACCTCGGCGAGGGCAGCCGCTACGCCGGCGCCTTCCGCGCGCACGGTCTGCTCGTGCCGGTCTGGGACGTCGACCGGGAGATGCACGCGAAGGAGTGGGTGGCTCCCGCGGTGGCCTTCGCCCGGCGCCTGCAGGAGGCGCTGGCGTCGACGGACGACCTGACCTCCGCGGAGCGCTCGGCCCGGGACGTGCTGGCGGGCAAGCAGGTCACCCTGCGCTGACCGGCCGTCGAGCCCCGACGGCACTACGGAACCACGACGCGGCCGGAACCGGCGATGTGGCGCACTATGGTTCCACCACGCGCTCAGGAGCCGACGATCGACGCGTGATGCGAGTGGTGGCCGGTTCCCGCGCAGTGTGGGAGCAGGCGTGCGCGACGGTCAGACGCGGCCGCCCGCGACGGGCGGGGCGGAGGGGTCGGCTGCCTCCCCCTTCGTGAGCTCCCGGGCCACGAAGTCCTCGATGTGGAAGAGGTTGTCGCCGGCCCGGCGCACGACCGTGAGCAGCGTCGACATCGACGCGACCTCCTCGACCTGCTCCTTGAGGAACCACTGCATGAACTGCTCGCCGAGGTAGTCGCCCTCGTCCCGGGCGGTGCGGGCCAGCGTGGTGATCTGCTCGGTGACCCGCTTCTCCTGCTCCAGCGCCAGCTCCACGACGTCCTCGACGCTCCCGAAGTCGTTCCGGACGTCGTCGATCCCCGGGATCGGCACCTGCTCGTGCGTGTCCAGGATGTACTGCACCATGCTCATCGCGTGGTTGCGCTCCTCCAGCGCCTGCGCGTGGAAGAGCGCGGCGAGCTGCGGGAGGTCCTCCCCGTCGAGCCACACCGCGACGGCCGTGTACTGCTGCGAGGCGGTGAACTCGCTGCGGATCTGGTCCTTGAGCAGGGCGAGGAACTTCGAGTCCGACACGTGCTGAGGCTACCCTGACGCGATCACGGTCGAAGGCCCGCCGGGAGCAGGGCGTATCCGACGAACGCCACGACGTCGATCAGCGCGTGCGCCCCGACCAGCGGCCACAGCCGTCCGGTGCGCTGCCACACCCGCCCGAACACCAGCCCCATCACCAGGTTCCCGACGAACCCGCCCAGCCCCTGGTAGAGGTGGTACGCCCCGCGGAGCACGGCGGCGGCGAGCACCGAGCGATCCGCCGACCAACCCAGCTGGCGCAGCCGGGTCAACAGGTACCCGATCATGACGATCTCCTCGGCCCAGGCGTTCGCCGCGGCCGAGAGGATCAGGACGGGGGTGCGCCACCAGGCGTCGGCGAGGGTGCTGGGGGCGACGTCGAGGCTGACGCCGAGGGCCCGGGCAAGCAGGTACAGGCCCAGCCCGGGGATGCCGATCAGCGCGGCCAGCCCCACGGCGCCGAGCGCGTCCCTCGCCGGGCGGGTCCGGTCGAGCCCGATCCGTGCGAGCGGGATCCCGGCGCGCAGCAGCAGGTAGGCGGCCAGCGCCCCCCACCCGACGAGCTGCAGCACCCGCACCAGCTGCACCGCGAGGTCGACCAGGCCCGCCTGTGCCGCCGGCGCGTTCAGGGCGACCTGCTGCTCGGCCAGGGGAGTGGGGGCGAGCAGTGCGTCGATCAGGGACAGGGCGCTGCGAACCGCGGAGAGGCCGAGCGTCACCGTGAGCACCACGGCGATCTCCAGCCCGATCAGCCGGCGGGCCCGCGGGTCGGTGACCTCGGTGATCTCCGACGGCGGGGCCGCGAGCCACCGCCCGAGCCGACCTGCCGCCACGCACCGACGCTACCGCCCACCGTCCCCCACCGTCCGTGGGCCCGTGATCGTCGCTCGCGGTCACCGCCCTGCCAGATCTGCCGTGATCGCCGGTGGTGACCGTGGGCGGCCGGATGTGGCGCTGAGGTGTCCGGGCCGGCGATCACCGATACGGAGCTGGCGGGGGGGCACGCTGTTGCGCGCCGCGTGGCCGCGCATCACGATCTCCGGCCGCGGCGCCTCGGCCGGCTCCGGCTCCGTGCGCGTTCGCCACGGGCTCGGCCTCCGGCTCGTCGGCGTGCTCGTCCTCCAGCGCGCAGGTCGTGATCGCCGGTTGGGACCGTGGGCGGCCGGATGTGGCGCTGAGGTGTCCCGGTCGGCGATCACTGTCAGGGAGCTGGTGGTGAGGTCTGTGCGCGATGCCATCCGGGAGCGCTGGTGGCGACTGCGGGGCGCCGCAGGCAGCACGGAGGTCCGGGCCGGCGAACCCGAGTGGTGCTGGCCCTCGGCGTCCTCGCACCGTCCGGGCGGAGGGCCGAGCAGTGGGTGGTGGATCGGGTGCGCTGCTTCTCGTGATCGATCGAGCCCGCTGAGCGCCGGATCTGTCGCTTCCCGTCCGCTCGATGATCACGGGACTCGGGCGGAGCGGGAGGGGGCGCCGGCTCGGACGCGTATCGTGAATAGCGTGTGGCGTGTGGTCCTGTCCCCCCGCTGGATCGTCTGGCATCTGCTGGCGATCGTCGCGGTGGGCGTCTGCGTCGTCGCCGCGATCTGGCAGTGGAACCGGGCCGGGTCGGCGTTGGGCTCCGCGCTGAACGTCGGCTACGGCATCCAATGGCCGATCTTCGCCGTGTTCTTCGCCTACATGTGGTGGCGGTTCCTGCGCATGGAACTGCTGGACCACCGTGAGAACCACGCCCCCGAGGGAGCCGTGGCCGCGGCGGAGGGCGACGCACCCCGGACAGAGGTCGCGGTTCGGGCCGTGGAGCGCACCGGCCCTCCTGGCTCGACGACCGCGGGGTCAGGCACGGCCGAGCCGACCACGACCGGCACGACCGGCACGACCGGCACGACCGGCACGACCGGCACGACCGCAGGGTCCACCACGGCCGGCACGACCACGGGGAACATCGGGGACCCGGAACCCGTCGCCCCCCCACCCGCCGTCGATCGCCCCCTGCCCTGGGACGCCACCCCCTTCACCCGCAGCCCCCTCGCCGCACCGGCCCCCGTCACGGACGAGGAGGCGCCGGGTCTGGCCGAGTACAACCGGATGCTGGCCGACCTCGCCGCCCACGACGCCGCCGACCAGGGTCCCCGCGACACTGCCGAGCGGGGTTCCCGCGACACCACCGACCAGGGCGCTCCCGCCGCCGCCCGCGGGCCCACGCGGGCTGCCACGCAGGGCCGACGCCGAGCCGAGTCCGCGCCCACCGGCGAAAGCCCGTCCGAGCCCGCCGCGCCCACCTCGTCCCGCGACCCCGCTCACACCGGCCGGTCGACCGCGGACGAGGGGTGACCCGCCGCGGCTAGAGTCGAGTCGTGACCAGTCCCAGGACGTCCACCGCGCAGCGCCCCGTCGGGTGGCGGCTGCCGCTGTACCGCGTGTTCGCCTACATCACCGGCGTGGGGCTGCTGCTGCTCGTGTTCTACGCGATGCCGATGAAGTACTTCGCCGGCGACCCGACGCCGACGGCGGTCATCGGCATGCTGCACGGTTTCCTGTACATGGCCTACATCGTGGCCACGCTCGTGCTGGCCGAGCGCGCCCGTTTCACCCCGGTGTTCGCGCTGCTGGTGCTGCTCGCGGGCAC
Organism: Pseudonocardia oceanicola; assembly: GCF_047200735.1. NCBI lineage: Bacteria > Bacillati > Actinomycetota > Actinomycetes > Pseudonocardiales > Pseudonocardiaceae > Pseudonocardia > Pseudonocardia oceanicola. The sequence goes on along the minus strand of NZ_JBJZON010000007.1, from coordinate 174,833 downwards.
GATCCCGATCTGCTCGTTCGTCGCCGAGCGCAAGGTCACCCAGCGCGTGCAGGAGCGCGAGCGCACCCTGCAGCAGGGCTGACCCGCGCCGCGCCGCGCCTCCCGCCCCCCGGCCCGCCGAGCAGCCCCGACCCGACGCCCGCAGCAGCACGGCCGCTCACCGCGCATCAGCGCGGACCGGACCGTGCATCCGCGCGCGCAGCAGCACCGCCGCTCACCGCGCATCAGCGCGGACCGGACCGTGCACCGGCCCGCGCACCGGCGCCGACCGGACCGTCACGTCACGCGGCGGTCAGGCCTCGTCGACCTGCGCGTGCGCGTCTCCGCCCACCTGCCGGAACGGGCACCCCACCAGCGTTCCGAGCTGGATCCGCAGCTCGTCGGCGGTGGCGGCCTCCTGCGGCCACGCGAGCCGGACGTCGTGGTCGCCCTCGGGCGTCTCCACCCGCAGCCGCAGCCCGCAGCGGTCCACCCCGAGCGGACGGACCCGGGCCCCGAGGGTGCAGCGCAGCGGGGCGGGCAGGTGCCGGGCCAGCGCGTCGAACACCTCCGGGTGCGCCTCCTCGAGGTGCGCGAGCCAGTGGTTCTCCATCCGGCAGAAGGGGTCCGGACGCGCGGCGGCGAGGTCGACGGGCGCGAGCGCGGCCGTACCTTCGGCGTCGGCCAGCACGGCCGAGCTCGGGGTGAGTTTCACCAGCGTGGCGCCGTGGCCGAGGTCGAGCAGCCGCGGGTGCGGGGCCACGTCGGCGACCTGCACGGCGGCCCGGCGGGCCGAGGTCGCGTCCGGGATCCGGAGCCAGCCGCTGATCCACAGCAGCGCCCGCACCGGTTCGCGCAGCTCCACCGGCGCCCGGTCGGTCAGCTCCAGCATGACCGGGATCTCGCCGCGGTCCGACGTGCGGATCGCCTCGAGGACCGGCGACCCGTCGGGGAGCAGCAGGACGGCCGAGCCGTCGGCGTGGACGTGGTGCACCAGCGGGACGACGGGCTCCGGCCCGCCCGTCCCGACCAGGGCCGCCTCCCCGCCGCGCGCCGCGACGCTCCGGGCGCGTTCGGCGTCCGCAGGGGCCGGCGGACGCCGGAGCCGGGTCTGTCCCACGTAGCTCACCTCCGAGTTAGGTGAGGCTAAGTTAGCCTCCGGACGACGACGCTGTCCAGGGGTGATCGGCGACCCCTTGTCGGGTCGGTGTGAACGGCGGGTTAGCGTCGTACCCGTGACGACCGTGCCCTCGGGATCCTCCGCCGACCCGTGGCCGATCCGTCCCCTGCTCGCCGGACTGGTCGACGACGCGAGCCTCGTCCAGCCGCGCATGGTCGCGCCGGGCATCGACGCCGTGGTGGCCCGTCACCTGTCGGCCCGCGACGGGGCCTACGGGGGCATGATCGGCCACCTGGTCTGCCCCGTCTCGCGCCTGCCCGCCCTCGTCACCGAACTGGCCCGGTCCGCGCCGTCGCGGCCCGTCGACCTGTCGCTCGTCGTCGACACCGGGCTGGGCGCGGTGCCGAAGGCGCTGTCCACGGTCTTCTCCCGGTCGAGCCTGCTCACCCCGCGGACCGTCGAGACGGCCGCGCCGCCGGACGTCGACGCCGTCTGGCTGGAGCGCGTGTCGGAGTTCGTGCCGGACGAGGTCACGCCCGTCGTCGAGCCGCGGCGGCCGCTGGGTGGCTCCGCGGACGAGATCGACGCGTGGCTCGACGCGGTGCAGCGGGTTGCGGAGCACGGCTGCACCCCGAAGCTGCGGTGCGGCGGCCCCCGGCCGTCCGACGTGCCGTCGGTCGCCGAGGTCGAGCGGTTCCTGCAGGTCACGGCCGGCAAGGGTCGGGGCTTCACCGCCATCGGGCTGCGCGAGGCGGTGCGGCCGGCGGCGGAGAGCGAGTCGGACCGGGGCCGGCACGGGGTACTCAACCTGCTGCTCGCCGTGGCCCGCGAGCTGGGCACGGGTGGCGAGGGCACCGTCGAGGACGCCCTGCGCGAGACGGACGGGCCGGCGCTGGCCGGGGAGGCCGAGGCCCTGTCGGCGCGCACCGTCGAGGCGGTGCGCGGGCTGTTCCCCTGCTGCGGCATCGACCCCGACCCGATGTCGGTCAGCGAGTTCGCCGCGCTCGGCCTGCTGTAGGGGTGGGCCGCCGGACCCCGGACGCGGGACCCGGCGACCCCCGGGACGGCGGTCCGGACACCCCGCTCCCCGGACGCGACCTCCCGTCCTGATGTACGGATGGGGGCTCGGGTCGGTTCACGCCCGGCCCGAAGTGCGTCCCTCCGGTCGTGCCCGATGGTCGGGCCGGGGCAGCGCGGCGGCCGCCGGCGGCCCGGCTAGGCTGGTCGATCGTGCCCCGTCCCCGATCCCGCATCGGCTTCCTCGGTCCGCACGCCACCTTCACCGAGCAGGCGCTGCGCACGCTGCCGGAGTCCGGGGACGCGGAGCTGGTGCCGTTGCCGGGCAATCCCGCCGTGCTCCGCGCCGTCCGCGACGGCACGGTCGACGCCGGGTGCGTGCCGATCGAGAACAGCGTGGAGGGCGCCGTCCCGCCCGTGCTCGACGGGCTGGTCGAGGAGCCGCCGCTGGTGATCGTCCGCGAGGCGGTCATCCCGGTGCGGTTCGTCCTGCTCGCCCGCCCGGGCACGACCCTCGCCGAGGTCCGGTCCGTCGCCTCGCACGGGCACGGCATCGCGCAGACCCGCGGCTGGATCGCGGCGCACCTCCCGGAGGCCGACGTCCGGGTGGCCACCTCGACGTCCGAGGGCGCGGCCCAGGCCGCCCGGGGTGAGGTCGACGCCGCGGTGTCGTCGCCGCTGGCCGCCGAGCAGCACGGACTCGAGGTCCTGGCCGAGGACATCGCCGACAACGCCGGCGCGGTCACCCGGTTCGTGCTCGTCACCCGGCCGGGCCCGCCCTCGGCGCCGACCGGGCACGACCGCACCACGCTGGCCCTGACCACGGAGAACCGCCCCGGCTCGCTGCTGGGGCTGCTCACCGAGCTGGCCGTGCGCGGGATCGACCTGACCCGGATCGAGTCGCGTCCGATCAAGGACAGGCACGCGAACTACTGGTTCCACCTCGACTGCAGCGGGCACGTCGCGGAACCGGCGATGGGCGAGGCGCTGGCCGCGCTGCACCGTCGCTGCGACCGGGTCCGCTTCCTCGGCTCCTACCCGCGGGCGGCCGGTGCGCCCGAGCCGGTGGAGGGGGTCGGGGCGCCCGCCGTCCCGGTGCACGGGGCGGACGCCGCCGCGTACCGGGCGGCGCAGGAGTGGCTGACCGGAGTGCGGAACGGAGAGCGGACATGACCCCCGAGGAGCCCGAGCAGGACGAGCTGCGCCTGGTCCTGCTGCGGCACGGCCAGACGGACGCGAACGTCGCGCGGGCGCTGGACACCGTCCCGCCCGGGGCCCCGCTCAACGAGACGGGCCGGGCGCAGGCGGCGACCGTCGCCGAGCTCCTCGCCGACTGGCCGGTGCGGGCGGTGCACGCCTCCCGCGCCATCCGTGCACGGCAGACCGCCGAGCCCGTCGCGCTGGCCCACGGGTTGGGGGTGACGGTGGTCGACGGGGTGCACGAGATCTTCGTCGGGGCGCTGGAGGGTCGGTCCGACAAGCCCGCGCGTCGCGAGTTCGACCAGGTGTACGACGCCTGGTGGGGCGGCGACCTCGCCCGCTCCCTGCCCGGCGGCGAGTCGGCGCTGGACCTGCGGGCCCGGTACCTGCCCGCCGTCGACCGGATCGTGGAGCAGGCCGAACGAGCCCACGGCCCGGGCGGGATGGTGGTGCTCGTCAGCCACGGCGCCGCGATCCGGCTCGCCGCCGCCGCGCTCCTCGGCGACACCGCGGAGACCCGCCACGTGCCGAACACCGGCCGGGTGGTGCTGCGCCGCGACCGGTCCGGCGGGACCGGATGGGCCCTGGAGCTGTGGGACTCGGGTCCGGCGCTGGTGGGCGACGTGACGGCCGGCGCCTCCCTCGAGGCGCACTGACCCGGGACGCATCGGCCCCGGACGCATCGACCCGGGACGCATCGACCCCGGACGCCGGCGGTGCGGTGCAGAGCGTGGGTTTCCTCGTGGACCCGCTGGAACGGACCGGCTACGTCGAGCGGGTGCCCGACCCCGCCGACGGCCGGGCGCGCCTCGTGCGGATCGCGGAGCGGGGGGCCCGCAGCGTCGAGGCCTCCCGCGGGATCGTCGCCCAGGTGGAGGCGGAGTGGACCGCGCACCTCGGCCCCCGGCGGATGGAGCAGTTGCGCGGCATCCTCGGCGATCTGCGCGAGATCACCGACCCGTGGCGCTGACCGGCGCGCTCAGCCCCAGCCGAGCTCGTGCAGGGTGTGTTCGTCGATGCCGAAGTGGTGGGCGATCTCGTGCACCACGGTCACGGCGATCTCGTGCACGACCTCGTCCTCGGTCGTGCAGAAGTCCAGCACCGCCTCCCGGAAGATCGTGATGCGGTCGGGCAGCACGCCGCCGTAGTCGCTGGTCCGGTCCGTGAGCGCCACGCCCTCGTAGAGCCCCAGCAGGCCGGGCTCGTCGGGGTGGCGGTCCTCCACCAGGACCACGACGTTGTCCATCGCGGCGGTGAGCCGCGGCGGGATCGTGTCCAACGCGTCCGACACCAGGTCGTCGAACCGGGCCCGGCTCATCTCCACCACGGGGTCAGGGTGCCGGAAGCTCCACCGGCGCGGAGACCACCGGGGCCGGGGGCTCCGAGGCCGGCGGCGGCGCCGGCGACTCGGAGGAGGGCGCCGGAGCCGCGGGGTCGGACGACGCGGGCGGCGCGGCCGGGTCGCTGCTCGGCACGGCGGTCTCCGTCGGCGGGGCGGGGACCCCCGGCTTCGGTGTGGTGGTCGCGGGCGGCGCGGGCTGGTCGCCCACGGTCACCTCGCCCTTGACCGGGCCGGTGACGGGCGCGAACCCGCTGCGGTCGGGCAGCAGCGCCGCCAGGTTGCAGTTGACCTTGCGGGTGCCCGCGTTCCAGGACTCCTCGGTGACGTTGTCCCAGTAGACCGTGAGGCCCTTGTCGCTGATCACCTGGTCGCCGCCGGCGTACTCGCCCGCGATCCGGCTGCACTCCGGCTGCAGGAACCCGTCCTGGTCGCCGACCGCCGGGAAGCCCTCCGGGAACTTCTCGGACAGGTCGACGACGCCGACGGTCTCCACCGCGTGCGGCCCCGCGCAGTCCGTGGGGTCGCCGACCCGCGGCCCGTCGATCGCCAGGCAGGTGCCGGGCTCGTGGACCCCGGACTGGTCCTGCTCGGCCGCCCGGCCGCTCAGCGGGTACAGCGCGCCGGAGCGCGAGGCGCTCTGCACGCCGCAGCGCAGCTCGCGGTCGCCCTCGTCCCACTTCTTCTGCGCGGGCTTCAGCGCTCCCACCCGGAACTTGCCGTTCGGGTCGAACCTGCCGCCGAGGTACTGCAGCACGACCGGGGTGCACCGCTCGTTGACCAGTTGGCGCATGGTCGCGTCGTCGGGGAGGTTCGGCTGGTCGGCGAGCCGGACGGTGCCCGCCTGCTCGAACAGGTGCGGCTGCGCGCAGTCGACGACGGCGGTGTCCGCGGCGTCGGCCCGGGTCCAGTTCAGGCAGGTGCCGGGCGTGGTCGGCGGCGGCGGGATCTCCTCGACGTCCGCCGAGGTGCCGTTCGGCGAGGGGAGCGCGGCCAGCGAGCCGAGCACCGGCACGGTGGCGCCGGCGACGGTGTCGAGCGTGGCCACACCGAGCATGACGGCGGCGCCGACGAGCACGGCCGCGACGATCCGCCGCGCCTGGCGGCGGCCGGGCACGCGCACACCCCGGCGGGGCGGCGGGCTCGTCCGCGCGGGGCGCGGGCGGTCGGCGACGGCGAGGGGGGAGCGGCCGCCGGACGGGGTGGGGAGCTCGTCCATGGCAACGACCATCTTGCCGTCCCCGTCCGGGCGACCCCGATCCGGTGTCGCCGTCGCTCGGTCATCGGTCGCGCGGGTGCTGCGAGGTGTCCCCGCGACGCGGCGAGGGACCCCGATGCGGTGATCATGCGCGACGGGAGGTGGCCGGGGCCGGATGAACGGCGTCGCGGTCCCGGCCCGGTCGATACCGACCCGAGACCCGGGCCGGTCCCCCGGGCGCGGACGGAACGGATACCGTGCGCACCGGGGGTGGACGCATGACCGAGCACGACGGCCGGGACCAGCCCGGGCCGCCGGACGGGACCGGAGGGACCCGGCCCGGCGAGGGCGCCCGCGGCCGCATGTCGCAGCAGGACGCGTCGACCGCGCCCCGCGAACCCACCCTCGCCGAGCGGCGCGCCCGTGAGCAGGGCGCCCGCCGCCGCGCCGAGGAGGCCCGGCAGGCCGAGGCCGACGCGGCAGCGCGGAAGAAGCGCAAGCGCGTCCTCGTCGGGTCGGGCGTGGTGGTCGGCGTGGTCGCGCTGATCGCCGTCGGCTACGCCGTGTCCTCGACCGGCGAGGAGGTCGAGGCCCGCTGCGTCGACGAGAACAACGTGGTCGTCGACGACGCGAACTGCGCGACCCCCGCCTCGAACAACACCTACTACGGGGGCGCCGGCTTCTACCCGATCTTCATCGGCGCCGGCGGCCGCCAGTACCACTACAACTACGGCGGCTCCGGCTCCGTCGGCCAGGTCGCCCGCGGCGGCACCACGACCGTGCCGCAGAACGCGACCGTCCGCACCCCCTCGGGCAAGACCATCTCCCGCGGCGGGCTCGGGGTGAGCGGCGGGAGCTCGTCCTCGGGCGGGTCGAAGGGGTCGTCCGGGTCCTCCGGCGGAAGCAGCGGGAGCTGAACCGTGCGCCGTGAACGCGGGGCCGTGCGCCCCGGCTGGCAGCAGATCGTCCGCGACCAGGGCCTGGTGTACGACGCCCCGGGCCGGGGCCGGAACGGGCAGGCCCGCCCCTACTGGGACGAGTCGGTGCACTACGTCTTCGAGATGGACGAGATCCTCTCCCTCGAGGCGGACGTCGAGCTGCTGCACTCGATGTGCCTGGAGGCCGTCGACCACAGCGTGACCACCGAGCGGTTCCGCGACTTCGCCCTCCCGGAGTGGGTGTGGGAGAAGGTCGCCGAGTCGTGGAGGCGGCACGATCCGCACGTCTACGGGCGCTTCGACCTGCGCTACGACGGCTCCGGGCCGGCCAAGCTGCTGGAGTACAACGCCGACACCCCGACGACGCTGCTCGAGGCGTCGATCCTGCAGTGGTACTGGCTGAAGGACACCCACCCGGACGACGACCAGTGGAACTCGCTGCACGAGCGCCTGGTCGAGCGGTGGGGTGAGATCAAGGGTGCGCTGCCGAGCTCGGAGGTCCACTTCACCTGGTCCGGCGGCGACTCGACGGGCGAGGACCACGTCACCGTCGGCTATCTGCAGGAGACCGCGGCGGAGGCCGGGCTCGACACCGTGGGCCTGCGGATCGAGGACATCGGCTGGGACGTCGACCTCGACCGCTTCGTCGATCTCGCCGAGGCGCCGATGGCGACGGTCTTCAAGCTCTACCCCTGGGAGTGGGTGCTCACCGAGGAGTTCGGCAAGCACGTCGCGCGCAGCCTGCCCGAGACGCTGTGGCTCGAGCCGCTGTGGAAGACGCTGCTGTCGAACAAGGCGATCCTCGCGGTGCTCTGGGAGATGTACCCCGGCCACCCGAACCTGCTGCCCGCGTACCTGAACGACCCGGGTCTGCTCACCGAGTACGTCCGCAAGCCGATCCTGGGCCGCGAGGGGGCCAACGTCGACATCGTCGCGCCCGGCTCGCAGGTCTCGACCGGCGGGGTGTACGGCGAGGAGGGCTTCGTCTACCAGCTCTTCGACCCGCTGCCCGAGTTCGACGGCTTCCGGCCCGCGCTGGGCGCCTGGCTCGTGGGCGACGGCTCGGCGGGCCTCGGCATCCGGGAGACCGCGGGCCTGGTGACCGACGACGGCGCCGCGTTCGTCCCGCACCGCATCCCCGAAGGCTGACCCCGGCGGCCGGCACCGGCCCCCGGACCCCCGTACCCCCGCGCTCCCCGTCCGCTTCCACCCGGAGGACCCCATGACCCTGGCCCTCGACGCGACGTACTTCGGCATCATCGGCCGCGGCGTCGGCGCGATCTTCCTCTACGCGCTGCTCGGCGCGCTGCTCATGCTCATCGGCTTCTGGGCCATCGACATCACCACGCCCGGCAAGCTGAACCGGCTGGTCCGCGACGGTCGGCCCGGTGCGGTGCTGGTGACGGCCGCCGGGATCCTCTCGATGGCGTTCATCGTGGTCGTCGCGATCTGGACCGCCTCGGGCCTGCTGGCCGAGGGCCTGCTCGCATCGCTGATCTTCGGCCTGGTCGGGATCGTCGCGCAGGTCGCGGCGGTGCGGCTGCTGGAGTGGGTCACGGGCATCCGGATCGGCGAGGTGCTGGCGGCCGAGGAGCTCAGCCCGGCGGCCTGGGTGGTCGCGGCCGCGCACGTGTCGCTCGGCCTCGTCGTGGCCGTCGCCATCATCTGAGCCCTCCCCGGGCCGGCCTGCCCTCCTCGGGCCGGCCTGCCCTCCTCGGGCCGGCCTGCCCTCCTCGGGCCGGCCTGCCCTCCTCGGACGGCTCGCCCTCCTCGGCCGAACGGCGCGATCCGGCCCTCGGTCAGGAGGTCTCCCGCACCCTCTCGACGACGTCCTGTGCGAGCGCCGCACGGGTCAGGGCGGCGGCGAGGTGGGCGAGCTCGCCGTCGGGCACGAGCGCGGCGAGGTCGTCCCGGTCGGTCGGCAGGCCCAGCCGTTCCGCGCCCTGCCGCGCCTTGCCGTCGAGCGCCGGACGCAGCTCCGGCCAGACCTCCTGGGCCTCCCGGCAGAAGATGTCCGCCCCGGTCGGCCCGAGCCGCGGGAACGCGGTGAGCAGCTCGCGGATGCGGCCGGGGTTGCCGCGGCCCTCCTCGCGCAGCCGCCGCAGGTCGCCCTTCCAACGGTCGAGGAGCAGCTCGGCGCCCTCGCCGAGGGCGGTGGCGGTGCTCTCGTCGTAGCGGGTGTAGTGGGCGCGGCCGAGGGCGTCGACGCGGTCCTGCCAGCTCGCGGCGCGCATCTTCTCCGGTGTGCCCATGCCGGAGCGGACCAGCTCGTGCGCCGCCTCGACGGCGATGTCCGCGCGGATCCGTGTCGACAGCAGCACCGCGAGCACCAGCAGCCGGTACAGCGGTGCCGGAGTGTTCCGGAGCGTGATCCCGGCCTGCTCGGCGTAGGTCTCACCCGCCTCGTCGAGCAGCGCGGTCACGGTGTCCCGGTGCGCACCCATACCGGCGGCTACCCGCCTCGGGGGACCGTCACGCACGCGCGTGCACGTTCTTCCCCGGCGGGTCACCCTCGCGAGTGGGCCATGGAGTACCGACGCGGATCAGGGGGAGATCGCGTGCACGGCCCGGCGGCGGGCGCGCAGACCGAGGACGGCCAGCGCGACCAGCACCCCGACCACCGTCGCGACCAGCCGGTCCAGCAGCAGGGTGCCGGTGGGGACCGGGTGCATCGTGGTGCCGACGACGAGCGCCAGCGGCGTGACGGCCAGCAGCGCGACCGCGTAGTTCCGCATCACCAGCAGCTCCGCCGCGGTCTGCAGCACCACGGCCGCGACCACGATCTCCCCGTCCGCCAGGTGCAGGTCCAGCAGCGCCGCGGCCACCCCCAGCCCGCCCAGCGTGCCGCCGATCCGCATCAGGGCGCGGGTCACGCGGGCGCGCGGGCCGGGCACCGACAGCGGGACGACGGCCGCGACCAGCGCCCAGTACACGTGCTCCACCCCGAACAGGACGGCCAGCGGCGCGGTGACCGCACACGCCAGCAGCATCTCGAGCACGATCTCGCGCCGGACGGCCGCGCGCAGCGGGACCGCGACCAGCGGCGCGCGTCGCCGGACGTGCCCGGGCAGCAGCGCCCCGGCGCTCCCGACGAGTACCGCGAACCCGGCCGAGCCCGCGGCCACGGCCACGACCTGGAGCGCGGCGGAGGAGCCGAGCGCGGGCGCCCCGGCGAACGCGCCGGCCGCGAACACGAAGAACAGCGGCCCACCCGGCTTCCAGCCGACGACCTCCCCGCCGATCGTCCCGGCGACCGCCACGCCGACCAGCACGAGCAGGGCGAGCCAGGGCGAGGCCGGCAGGCGCGCGGCGAGCAGGCCGATCGCCACGCTCGCGACCAGACCGAGGCCGGTGACCGCCTGCACCCCGGTGCGCGCCGGCACGGTCAGGTTCCGGCCGTAGATGGCCGCGAAGGCGCCGAAGGTGGCCGCGCCGAACAGGTCCGGCCGGTCCACGACCAGGAGCAGGACCATCGGGACACCCACCGAGATCCCGCACCGCAGCGCGGGCCGGTGCGCGCCGGCGTGGGCCTCGAACCGGACCAGATCACGGGCCATCGTCCCCTGCACGCGAACTCCTTTCACCGGTGTAAGAATGTACTTCACTGGTGAATGAACGGGGAGGCGATGGTGGCCGAACGTGACGCGGTCGACGAGATCCGGGCGGTCTGGGCCGCCCGCCGACCGGACCTGGACACCGAACCCGTCGCCGTCGTCGGGCGGATCCTGCGGGCCGCGCGGTTCCTGCAGCAGGCCGCCGACGACTGGCTGGCGGACGCCGGGGTGACCCGTGCGGAGTTCGACGTCCTCAGCCAGTTGCGCCGCACCGACGGTCCGCTGCGCCCCGGTGACCTCACCGCCGGCGTCGTGGGCTCACCGGCCGCCACGACGAAGCGGCTGCACAAGCTGACCGGCGCCGGGTTGGCGACCCGCACCCCCGATCCCGACGACGCCCGGGCCGCCCGGGTCAGCCTGACCGCGGCGGGGGAGCGGCTGGTCGACGAGGTCCTGCCGCGCCAGATCGCGGCCGAGGCGCAGCTGCTCGAGGCGCTGACCCCCGCGCAGCGCGACCAGCTCGCCGGCCTGCTGCGGACCGCGCTGCTCGCCTGGGAGCCGTGAGCGGCGAGGGTCGTCGCGACCACGGTGGAGCCGTCGGGTCCTCAGCGGTGCCGGCGGGAGCGGGAGGCGCTCAGTCCAGGGCCGCGACGTCGGGGACGCGGGCCTCGGGCGGCGGCATCGCCTCGAGCTCGGTACGGACCTCGCGGGCGTTGGCGGCCAGCTCCCCGTCGGCGACCAGGCGGTTTAGCGCCTCCGCGGTGACCCGCCCGGACAGGCCCGCGCCGCGCCGGGCGACGAGCTCGGCGTTGTGCCGCCGGTCCCCGGCCCCGGGCACCGCGAGCTGCGGGATCCCGGCGGACAGTGCGCCCATGGCGGTGCCGGACCCGCCGTGGTGGACGATCGCCGCGCACAGCGGCATGACGTCGACCAGCGGCACCCAGCCCACGGTCCGGACCCGGTCGACCCCGCGCGCCCGGCGCTCGACCCGGGGCTCCGGCCGGACCAGCACGATCTCGGCGTCGACCTCCGCCGCGGCCGCGAGCGCCGCCGGCATCGGGTCCGCGCCCGGGCCGGGGGCGGTGCTGCGCGAGACGAGGATGCGCGGCCGGTCCGCCGCGTCCGAGGGCACCCGCAGCCACGCCGGGATGTCCCCGCCACCGCGCTGCACCGGCCGCATGGGTAGCCCCGTCCGCTCGCCGACCACGCTGCGCGGCGCCGTCGTCAGCACCACCTCGGGCGCCGGGAGCCCGCGCTCCTCCAGCCCGTGCCGGCGCAGCGCCCGGCGCATGAGCTTGGACGCCGCCGTGACGCGGACCAGCGACGGCCCGTCGAACAGCGAGTTCTCCAGCAGCACGGTGGGGAGGTCGTGCCGGGCCGCCGCGGCCGCGGCGGCGACCGCGAGCGGCTCGTGCACCACGACGTCGGGCCGCCACTGCTCGACCACGGTGACCAGCCCGTCCGTCAGCTCCTCGTTCACCGCACCGAACAGCCGGGCCACCATCCGGGTGCCCGCGGTGCCGGTCAGCTCGGCGCGCGCGTCGAGCGGGTGGGTGGCCATGGTCCGCGCCGCGATCCGGGTGAACGACAGGTCCCGCGCGACGTCGACCACGGGGAGGTCGCCGGTGTCGGCGCCCATGGCGTCCCCGCCGGTGGCGACGAGCACGTCGTGCCCCGCCTCCCACAGCGCCTCACCCAGGGGCAGCATCGGCAGCAGGTGCCCGGTGAGCGGCGCCGACACCACCAGCACGCGCATGCGCGCACGCTATATCGGAGATCGCGTCCGCCGCTGCCCGTACGCTGGGGGCGTGTCCGGGCGGGTGGTGTAGCAATGGAGGCCCCGCGCCTCGTCGCGAGCGACGTCGACGGCACCCTGCTCGGCGAGGACCACGAGGTGAGCTCGCGCACGGCGGCCGTCGTCGGCAGGCTCGTCGCGCGTGGTGTGCCGTTCGTGCTGGTCACCGGCCGCCCACCGCGGTGGATCCCGCCGGTGGCGACCCAGCTCGGCGTGGTGCGCTACGCGGTGTGCGCCAACGGCGCGGTGCTCTACGACATCGAGGCCGACCGGGTGGTCGGCTCGCGGCCCCTCGCCCCCGACGACCTCGCGCGGCTCGAGGCGGCCGTCGCCGAGGCGCTGCCGGGGGCGACCCTCGGGGTCGAGCGGGTGGGCGAGCACGCCTTCGACGACCAGGTGGCCCAGTTCGTGGCGGAGCCGGACTACGAGCACGCCTGGCCCGGTGGCGGGCCGCCGACCGAGGAGCGCGGCCGGCTGCTGGCCCATCCGGCGGTCAAGCTGCTGGTGCGGGCGAAGGGCCTGTCGAGCGACGCGATGGCCGCCGCTCTGGAGCCGCTGGTCGGCGACACGGTCGACATCACCTTCTCCCACCCGGGCGGGCTGATCGAGGTGGCGCCGGGGGGTGTCTCCAAGGTCACCGGGCTGCTCGACCTCATGGGGCGGATGCCCGAGTTCGCGGACATCGCCGCCGACGAGGTCGTCGCCTTCGGGGACATGCCCAACGACCTGGCGATGCTCCGCTGGGCGGGGCACGGGGTGGCGATGGGCAACGCGCACCCCGAGGTCGTCGCCGCGGCGGACGAGACCACCGCGACCAACGTCGACGACGGCGTCGCGCTGGTCCTGGAGCGCTGGTTCTGACCCCGGGCCGACCAGCGGGGGACGGCGACCGGTACACCGGGTCGGGCGCGGTGCCCCGCCGCGTAGCATGCTTCGCCGTACACCCCCGCAGATCGGTGCCCGCGGACCCCCGCCGTGTGCACGAGGAGGCCTGCCCGTGACCGACCGGTCGCTCGACGTACCGGCCGTGCCGGACGCACCCCACGCTCCGGAGGTACCGGCCGCCGCGTCGTCCGACTCCCTCCCGGTCGCACCGGAGCTGCGGGTGCTCGCCGCCGTGCAACGCGGGGTCGCCCGGCCGCGGACGGTCCCGGCGGCCCGGGGCCTGTCGCACTTCGGGGAGCACGCGGCCGGCTGGCTCGCGCTGGGCCTGGTCGGCGCCGCCGCCGACCGTCGCCGGCGCACCGAGTGGCTCGGGTCCGCCGCCGCCGTCGCCCTCGCCCACGGGGTGTCCATCGGGGTCAAGCGGGTCGTGCGCCGGCCCCGTCCCGAGCACCCGTCGGTCGAGGTGCTGGTGGGGACGCCGAGCCGGCTGTCCTTCCCGTCCTCGCACGCCACGTCGACCACCGCCGCCGCCGTGCTCTACGGCGGGTTGCTGCGGTCCCGCACGCCCCTGGCCGTCGTCCCGGTGATGGCGCTGTCCCGGCTGGTCCTGGGTGTGCACTACCCGTCCGACGTGGCGACGGGCGCGGCGCTCGGCGCCGGCGTCGCCCTCGCCGCCCGGCGCGTGATCCCGGGTCTGACCCACAGGAAGAAGCGCTGATGACCAGCACGGACGTACCCCCGACGGTGGAGGCCCCGCAGCGGACCCCGATCGGCCTGGTGGTCGGTGTCGTCAAGACGATGCGCCCGCGCCAGTGGGTCAAGAACGTCCTGGTGCTGGCCGCCCCGTTCGCCTCCGGCGACCTGTTCCAGGGTGCGGTGGCCGTCAAGCTTGCCGTCGCGTTCGTGGCGTTCTCGCTGGCCGCCTCGGGGGTCTACCTGGTCAACGACGCCAAGGACGTCGAGGCCGACCGGGCCCACCCGACCAAGCGCAACCGCCCGATCGCCGCCGGCATCGTCCCGGTCCCGGTGGCCTACACCGTGGCCGCGGTGTCGTTCGCCGCGGCGATCGCCCTGTCCCTGCTGGCCTCGCTGCAGCTGCTGATCGTGCTGGTCGTCTACGTCGCCGTGCAGCTCGCCTACTGCTTCTGGCTCAAGCACCAGCCGGTGCTCGACATCTGCATCGTCGCCTCCGGCTTCCTCATGCGTGCCATCGCCGGTGGTGTCGCCGCCGCCATCCCGCTGTCGCAGTGGTTCCTGCTCGCCGCCGGCTTCGGCTCCCTGTTCATGGTCGCCGGCAAGCGGTACGCCGAGATGATGCTGGCCGAGCGCACCGGCGCGAAGATCCGCAAGTCGCTGGAGTCCTACTCCCCGTCCTACCTGCGGTTCGTGTGGGCGCTCTCGGCCACCGTGCTGATCATGACCTACGGGTTGTGGGCCTTCGAGATCCGCGAGGCGCACCACAACTCGGTGTGGTCGGTGATCTCCATCGTCCCCTTCGTCGTCGCGGTGCTGCGCTACTCGGTCGACGTCGACAACGGCGACGGCGGGGAGCCCGAGGACATCGCCCTCGGCGACCGGGTCCTACAGGTCCTCGCGGTCGCGTGGGTCGCGATGCTGACCCTGGCGGTCTACGTCTGAGGGAGCTCCCTGATCCAGGCCAGCGTCGCCCGCAGGCCCTCGACCAGGCTGGTCCGCGCCGAGAACCCGAGTTCCTCGCGGGCCCGGGTGACGTCCAGGCAGCTGCGCAGCACCTCGCCCGGCCGGGCGGGCCGGAAGTCCGGTGCGAGGACGTCGAGTCCGGCGGCCGTGCGTACCTGCTCGACGAGCGTCAGCAGGTCGACCTCGGTGCCCGTGCCGACGTTGTAGACGGGGTGCGGGAGGTCGGCGGCGTCCACGGCAGCCAGGTTCGCCGCGACGATGTCGCCCACGAACACGTAGTCGCGGGTCTGCGTGCCGTCGCCGAAGATCGTCGGGCGCTGTCCGGCGAGGGCGGCTTCGCAGAAGATCGCGATCACGCCGGCGTCACCGCGGGGGTCCTGCCGTGGCCCGTACACGTTCCCGTAGCGCAGGGTGACGACGTCGAGTCCACGGGCCGAGCGGAACCACTCGGCGTAGGTCTCGACCGTCCGCTTGCTCAGGCCGTACGGGGACAGGGGAGCGGCCGGCGCGGCCTCCGGGGTCGGCACGACGCTCGTCTCGCCGTAGATCGCACCGCCGGTCGAGGTGTTGACGACGCGGCGGGCGCCGGCCTCGTGCGCGGCCGCGAGCACGTTCACCGAGCCCACGACGTTGATCGCGGCGTCGAGGGCGGGCTCGGCCATGGACTTCCGGACGTCGATCTGCGCGGCGAGGTGGCACACGACGTCGGGCCGGAACTCCGTCATCGCCGTGCGGAGCGTCGGACCGTCGCGGATGTCCGCCTCGACGAGCCGTGCGCCCTTCGCCAGCGCAGACCGCAGGTTGGCGAGGGAGCCCCGGCTGAGGTCGTCGACGACGAGCACCGTGGCCCCGCGGCCGAGCAGGGCGTCGACCAGGTGCGACCCGATGAACCCGGCCCCGCCGGTGACGACTGCACGCACGGGCGGGCAGTCTAGGCCGTCCGAGCCGATCGCCCGGGCAGCCGTGCCCCGGTGGCCCGGTGTCGTGGAGAGCCGTCTCGGGGGAGGAGCACCGCGACGATACGCTGCACCGACTTGACTGCACGGCGACCGGAGTACCTGATGTCCTTGTCCGACGGCCGGAACGACGACGTCTGGATCGTGATCCCGGTGTTCAACGAGCAGACGGTCATCGCGGAGGTCGTCGAGGAGGTCCGGCGCACCTTCCCGAACGTGGTCTGCGTCGACGACGGCAGCAGGGACGGATCGGCGGCGGCCATCCGCGCGACGGGCGCCCACCTCGTCCAGCACCCGATCAACCTGGGGCAGGGCGCTGCGCTGCAGACCGGTCTCGACTACGCGCGCCGGCGCGGCGGCGCGGAGCTCTTCGTGACGTTCGACGCCGACGGCCAGCACCGGGTCGCGGACGCGCAGCGGATGGTCGAGGTGGCCCGGTCCGGGGACGCGGACGTCGTGCTCGGCTCCCGGTTCCTCGACGACGCCCGCGAGGTGCCGCTGCTGAAGCGGATCGTGCTGCGCGTCGCCGCCGCGACCAGCAGCTCCGCCCGCCGGCTGAACCTCACCGACGCGCACAACGGCCTGCGGGTCTTCACCCGTGCGGTGGCCGACTCGCTGCACATCTCGATGAACGGGATGGCCCACGCGTCGGAGATCGTCAATCTCCTCGCCGTGTCGAACTGGCGTGTCCGGGAGGTGCCGGTGTCGATCCTCTACACCGAGTATTCGAAGAGCAAGGGTCAGTCGCTGGTCAACGGCGTCAACATCCTCTTCGATCTCTCGATCCGGCAGCGGGGGGCGTGATCGCAGGTGTTGATCCAGCTCGTCCTCCTGGTCGCGATCCTCGGCCTGCTGTTCCTGTTCGTCCGCAACAAGCACAGCGTGCGGATGCAGGCGGGCAAGCGGATCGGCCTGGTGCTGTTCGCCCTGGTCAACGTCTTCGCCGTGCTGCGGCCGGACGACGTGACGCTCGTCGCGCGCTGGCTCGGCGTCGGACGAGGGACCGACCTGCTGCTCTACCTGCTCGTGGTCGCGTTCCTGCTGGGCATGCTGAACTTCTACCTGCGCTTCCAGGGTGTGGACCGCCGGCTCACCGATCTGGCGCGTGCACTCGCGATCCGCGAGGCGGAGATCGTCAACCGCGAGCGGGGGGTGCTGCGGGCGGCGGACCCGCCGGAGCCGTACCCGACCGAGCGGCCCTCCGCCGAAGGCGAGTCGAGCAGCGGTGCGGCCTAGCGGGACCCGGCGGCCCGGCTCCTCCGCGGCCGTGCGCTCGACCCTCAACCTGGGCCTGGCGCTCGGTGTGTTCGGGGTGGCGGGGTACGTCTTCGTCGGGGTCGTCGGACACACGTTCGCCGACGACGCGCTCGCGGCCAGCCTGGGCGCGCTGACCTCGTTCTACTTCCTCACGAACATCATCGGGCCCGGGCTGTTCGGCGCGATCGAGCCGGAGACGAGCCGCGCCGTCAGCGCGAGCATCGCGCTCGGCCGACCCATCGGGCCGGCGGTCGGTCGGTCGGTCCGCGTCGCGGTCCTGCTGCTGCTCGGGTTCGTCGTCGTCACCGTGGGCCTGTGGCCGGTGATGTTGTCCCGGGTGCTCGCCGGTGACCTCGGTCTGCTGTTCGCGTTGCTCGTGGGTGGGGTCGGGGCGGCCGCGGTCTACGTGGTCCGCGGTGTGCTGAGCGGGACGCAGGCCTACGGCCGCTACGCCGCGACGTTCTACCTCGAGGGCGGGCTGCGCCTGGTGGTGTTCTCGGCGTTCCTCGCGTGGGGTGTCGCCGAGCCGGACGCCTTCGGGTTCGCCTTCTCCCTCGCCACCGTCGTGGCGGCGGCCGCCCTGATCCCCGCCCTGCCCCGCGACCGGTCGTCGACCGCCGGCGACGACGCGAGCGGCGCGGACCAGATCGGCCGGATGGGCAGGTCGACGGTCCAGCTCGCCGTCGCGGCCGTCCTGGTCCAGCTGATCGCCAACATCGGCCCGGTGGTCGTGACCTACCGGATGCCGGACCAGCTGCTCGAGGCCGGGTCCTTCGGGACCGCCTTCATCCTGGCCCGCATCCCGCTCGTCCTCTTCTCGCCGATCCAGGCGCTCCTGGTGCCGCGGCTGAGCGCCGCGGCGGCCGCGGGCGACCTGGCCCTGGTCCGGACCAGGATCACCCAGGCGGTGCTGGTCGTCCTGGCGGTGGGCCTCCCGGTCGTCGCCCTCGGCACGGCCGTCGGGCCGTGGTTCGTCCGCGTGGTCTTCAACGCCGCGGCGCCGCCCCAGCGCATCGTCTTCGGGCTGCTGGCGGTGTCCGCGGTGCTCATCATGCTGGCGCTGGTCCTGCAGCCCGCGCTGGTGGCCCTGCGGCAGCAGGGGACCGTCACCCTCGCGTGGGTCGTGGGTTCGGTCCTCTGCGTGGGGCTGCTCTTCGCCCCGCTCGACCCGATGGCGGCGGCACTGGTCGGCCAGCTCGTGGGGCCCGGGGCGGTACTGGCGATCAACGCGTTCCGGCTGCGGAGCATCTTCCGCGCCGGCGACGGGCGTCAGCCCGCGCCGCAGGCGGTGAGCCGGTAGAGCTGGTTCCCGCGCCCGTCGGCGGCGACGAGCCGGAAGCCGGTGTCGGGGGCGGCCAGGCCGGGGTAGTCCGCCGAGCGCTTGTCCCACGGCCAGAAGTCGGGCCGCCCGACCAGCAGGTGGTCGACGTGCAGCCGCCCTGCCGCCGCGCACACGTCGGGGTCGGTGGCGGCGTCCCGCAGCCGGGCGGCGAGCAGCAGTTGGTCGGCCGACCACGAGCCGACCATGTGGGGGAACAGCACCCTGTCCCCGTCGAGTGCCCAGAGCAGGGCACTGCCGCTCCACGGGTTCTGCGCCACGACCGAGCCGGGCGGGACGAGCGCCGCGACCCGGGCGAAGAAGGCGCGCTCCGCCGGGTCGACGAGCTCCAGCGCGCCGGTCGGGGCGTAGGTCTCGCGCAGGAAGTCGGCGTGGTCGCGGACGTAGAGGCCACTGGAGGCCAGGACGAGGAGGGTGAGCACCACGACGGTGCCGACGGTCGAGCGCCGCAGCCGGCTGCGCGTGGTGGTCGCGACGTCGGACCAGCCCGCCGGGGCCGACGGGTCGCCGCCCCGGAGGCGGACGGCGCCGAGGGCGGAGCCACACCACAGGATGCCGAGAACCGCGAGTGGCACCCCGGTCACGGGGACGAGCGCCGCCAGCCGGTAGGGGTCGTTGTACCAGAAGCCGGTGAGCAGGGCCGCCGTCGGCGTTTCGAGCCCCGAGGCCAGCACGAAGAGGCCTGCTGCCAGCAGGTGCGCCGGGACGAGCCAGGAACTGACGGTCCTGCCCGCCGCGACGACGATGCCCACCACGACGAACGCCGAGATCGCCCACGCCGCGTCCTGACGGTTGGTCGCGTTGAGCAGGACCTCACCGGCGGCCTGCGTGGGTCGCTGGTAGGCCGGCCAGTCGAAGGCCCGGACGCCGTCGAACAGCGGTGAGGTCGCCAGGAAGGCGCCGATCCCGACCGCGGCGGCGGCCACGACCCCCAGGATCACGAGCGACAGCCACCACCGGCCCCCGCGCCCGATCGTCAGCACGCCGCGGACGAGCGCCCACAGGAGCACGGGCAGGGCGAGGACACCGAGGCCGAGCACGGCGTTCGGGTGGGCGAGGCCGAGCGCCACGGCACCCACGACCAGCAGGAGCAGCGCTGCCGGGCGGGTGAGGGCGGCGTCGTCACGGCCCACCCGGAACAGGACCGTGACCAGTGCCAGCTCGGCCGGGACGAGCGCGGTGCCGAGCAGGTTCGGCCAGAGCACGCCGAAGGTCATCAGCGCCCAGGGGAACGCGATGAACCCGACCGCCACGAGCGGGGTGGCCAGTGCTGCGGTGGCGGAGCATCCCGCGACCCGGCGGACCAGCGCGAGGCAGCAGAGTGGCCAGGCGAGGGCGGCCACCGCGATGGCGAGCGCATTGGAGGCCAGCGGGATCGACGCCCCGGTGGTCAGCACGACCAGCGAGACCAGGTCGTGCCAGGCGGCCGGGTAGAAGGCCGAGGCGGCGCCGGGATTGTTCAGCGTCCCGACCGCCAGGGACGACGCGTTGCCGGTGGCGAGGATCTGGGCGACCGCGTTGTCGTGGAAGACCGCGTCGTAGGTCTGGGACAGGGCATCGGGGGTGCCCATGCCCAGCCGCGCGGTGACGAGCGTCAGCAGGGCCGCGCCGAGGAGCCCGGCGAGGGCCCCCGCCACGGGCCGCCGCCCGTCGGACTCGGTGCTCGGTCCGGACGAGGGCCGCACACGCCGCACTCCGAGGCGCACCAGGAGCGTCAGGGCGGCGAGGGCGGCAGCCGGGAGGACCGCGACCACGGCCGACCACCGGATGCCGGCCGCGCCCGCCAGGACCCCGGCCACCGCGGCCGAGCCCACGCCGACCAGGGGGGCGAGGGCCCAGGCGGTGACGCCCCGCAGCCGTGCCGCGTACGTGACGAGGAGACCGGGGACGACCAGCCAGCCCGCCGCGACCAGGACCACAGGCACCGCCTGCAGCCAGCTGCCCGCTCCTCCACCCATGAATGCCGCTCCGAACCCGTGCCGACGTGCGGTGGGACACGCTAGCGCGTGCCCTCGACGGTGCACTCTGCCGTGCCGGGGGTGTGCCCGTGGTGCGCGCACGCCCTACGGTGCGCAGTCGCTCCTTCCCGACCCGCCCCCGGCGAGCCCGCCGGCGACGCGTGATGCCGCTTCGCTAGCGTTGCGGCGCAACTACGGCCGGGAAGGGTTCATGAGCGTCGTCGACATCATGCTGCCGTTCTACGGTGATCCGGCGCTGCTGCGCCGCGCCGTCGAGAGCGTGCGCGCCCAGCGGTGCACGGACTGGCGGATGACGGTCGTCGACGACGGCTACCCGGACCCCTCGATCGGCCCCTGGTTCGCCGGGCTCGGCGACGAGCGCATCCGCTACCGCCGCAACCCGGCCCGCCTCGGCGCGCAGTCGAACAACCGCTGGTGCCTGGAGGCGGTCGAGCTCGAGTACTTCGTCATGATGGGCGCGGACGACCTGATGCTGCCCGGCTATCTCGACCGGGTCCTCGCCCTGCACGACCGGTATCCGTCGGCGGCGGTCGTGCAGCCCGGGGTGGAGGTCATCGACGGAGAGGACCGCGTGGTCCGCACGCTCGCGGACTCGGTCAAGCGGCTGCTCTCGCCGGGACGCGGGGTCCGGGAGCTCGGTGGGGAGGCGCTCGCCGCGAGCCTCCTGCACGGCAACTGGCTCTACAACCCGTCGCTGTGCTGGCGCAGCTCCGCCCTGAAGACGATCGCGGTCCCCGAGTCCACCGACGTCTTCGACCTCGCGCTCCCGCTGGAGGTGGTCTCCGCGGGTGGCACGATCCTGGTCGACGACGAGGTGTGCTTCCGGTACCGGCGCTACCGCACCAGCGACTCGGGGTCCGCGGCGATCAGCGGAGACCGGTTCGCGGAGGAGGCCCGGTTCTTCCGCTCCGCCGAGACCGCCATGGTCGCGAGGGGCTGGCCGCGGGCGGCGAAGGCCGCGCGCCTGCACTTCTCGTCACGCCTGAACGCGGCGTGCCGGCTCCCCGGCGCCGTCCTGCGCCGGGACACGGCGGCGCTGCGGCTCCTCGCCGGGCACCTCGCCGGCTGACGTCGGCCGCTGCGTCGCTCACAGCGCCGTGGCGCCTCGCTCCAGGGTGTCCCCGCAGGACGCCAGGGGAGCCGCCTTTTGGTAGTGCGCCCACCGGGGCATGACGGTCCGCTCAGCCGCGTCGCGGAGCATCTGCAGCTGTGCCGGGGAGACGAGGTCGGCCCGGACCCAGAGGCCGGAGACGGGATCCACGTCCTCCACCTTCACGTACCCCGCCATCCTGGGATCCGCGAGCAGACCGGTCGACGTCGACCACCACCCGTGTGTCTTGAGCAGTTCCGGCCGGACGACGTCGAACACGTGGTCCCGAAGCCCCGCCATGTCGTCGGCCGCCCAGAGCGCAGCCATCTTCGCGTCCGTGAGGCCGACGAGATCGACGAGCCTGAGTCGGCTCACGAGGCCGGCTCCCCCCATGTCCGGTGCGACCAGGGTGGCGCGGTCGAGATGCAGCAGGTCGGCGTACAGGTTCGGGCCGGCACCGGTGTTGGCGGCGACGACGCACAGCGGCACGGTCGGGGCGGCGCGGAACTCGCGGGCCTGCCCCACGAACCCGAAGCAGGAGGATGCGGCCCCGACCACCACGACGGCCGCGGCCAAGGCTCGCCCTCGCCGAGCGAGCAAACCGGCGACGGACCCACCGGCCAGCACCACGGCGAACGAGAACAGTGGCCACACCGGGGAGGCGAACCGCTGCTGTCCCATTTGGTCCGGCTCGAGGACGACATATGCGACCACGGCCAGTGCGAGCGGCACCAGCCAGACGATCAACGCGTCCCGCAGACGTGACGGACGGGCCAGCGCGGCACCGACCGCGAGAGCGCCGATCACGACCGTCGACCAGCCGAGGTGGACGACGAGCTCACCGGGGCGAGCCAGGCTCTCGATGCCCGGCAGTCCCTGCGCCTTCGCGAGAGCGGTGTTGGGGAGCAACTCGCCGAAGGTGGCTGCGCGCCAGGCGAAGTACCCCGCGACGGGGAGCGCGAAGGCTCCCAGCGAGGTCGCGACGGCCCGGCCGACCACCCGGGCAGGCTGGGGGCGGGCGCTCACCAGCACCGCGAGGGGGAACGCCGCCCCGTAGACCAGGCCGTCCGGGCGGGTCAATGCGGCGAGAGCCGCGAGCAGACCACAGATCGTCGCCGTCCTGGAGGTCGTCAGGCGACCGGCGGCGGCCGCCCGGGCCAGGACTGCCGCGATGCCCGTCGCAGTGAGCGCCAGCAGCGAGTTCTCCAGTCCCGACACGACCCAGATCACGAACGAGGGCACGGTGGCCGTCGCCGATCCGGCGATCACGGTGACGAGCACCGGCCGACGAGTCACGTACCGTGCCGTCGCGTACATGCACGCGAAGACGCCGGCGGCACACAGCAACCCGAGCACCTTGGGAAACAGCACGTAGTCGGGAATGCCGAACCAGGCGCCGTGGTCGAACACGCCGAGCCAGCGACCGAGTACCAGCAGCGCCAGCCACGCCGGATTCGAATAGCCCTCGACGGGGTCGACGCCGGGCTGCAGCACGGGGCCGGCACCGGTCGCGATCGAACGGGCGTAGGCGAAGGTGATCGCGGCGTCGTCCACGATCCAGCGGCCGTACACCAGGCCGTGCAGGCCCGTCAGCACGGTCGGGATCGCGACGGCCAGTGGGGGACCGAGCCTGCTCGTCGTCGAGCGCGCCCGTGAAGGGGTGGCTGCAATCCCTGCTTCGGGGGTTCGTGCGACAGTCACGGTCACCTCGAGGAGTGTCTCGGGCGAGGCGTTCGAACGGATGGACGAGCCGCTGACCCGTTCAGGCGTTCCCTCGGTCGTTCGTCGGCCGCTGCTTCACCGCCACGACCAGCAGCGCTTTCGAGATCGTCCAGAGCGCGGGCCAGCGGCGCAAGGCCCGGACCCCCCACCGGTAGAGGGCCGACCCGCCACCCTCGGCGAGCGAGACGTCGCCGGGCAGGGTGAAGTGGGGGTCCAGGCCCGGCGCGTCCTCGACGAGCCGCCGCAGCCGGCGCGCGGTGGGCGCGTAGCTGGCGTCGCGGTAGTCCGTGCCCCTGCCCGAGAGCCGCAGGTAGCGCGTGGCGAGCGGCAGCGGCAGGTAGCTGAGGAAGGGCAGCGTGTAGTGCGCCTCGATCGGCCAGAGCTTGTTCGGCACCAGGATGTACACCACCCCGCCCGGGCGCAGGCAGTGGCTCACGCGCTCGAGGGCGAGATGCTGGTCGGGCAGGTGCTCCAGCACGTTGTCCAGGACCACGACGTCGAAGGCGCCGCCGTCACTGCCGGTGCCGAGGGACTCCACCCCGGCCCTGCGGAAGGCGAAGGGGGGCGTGGAGGTGCGGGCGAGCTCGCCGGCGTGCTCGGCGAGGAGTTCGTTCGGCTCGACGCCGACCACCTCGTGAGCCAGTCGGGCGAGCTCGGCGGAGGTGTGTCCGTAGCCGCACCCGACGTCGAGCACCCGCGCATCGGCGAACGGGATGTCGAGGAAGGGTTCGGTCGTCAGCTTGATCTGGGTCGCGAACCCCGCCGCGAGTCGGCGGCGCTCCGCCATCCGCAGCGAACGACGTTCGTACTCGGGCAGTGCGCTCACGTTGCCGGCCACGCCTCCCAGCGTGATGGGTGGCGGACGACGCTCACCCGGCGACCCGGTAGATTCGCACGTCGCCGTCGACCCGGAGGAGCTCCAGCCCCGCCGCCCGCTCGAGCCCCGTCATTCCGGGCACATGGCGGTCGCCGGCGATGAAGCCCTGTCCGATCACGGCGTACCGCACGCCGAGCCGGTGTGCTGCGGCTGTGACGGCGTGATCGGTGCCGATGCGGTTGAAGGCCTGGTAGAGGAGCTTCCGGTCGGCGTCCAGCTCGACGTGTGCCTGCTGTCGGCGCAGGGGAGTGGCGAACACCGGCCGCACTCCCGCCAGCGCCCACATCGCTGCGGACCCGTCGTTGGGGTCGTTCATCACCTTCTCCCCGGCCGGAACGAGGCGGGAGAGCTCCTCGTAGGTTCGTTGCTCCGCTGCGTCCACGGACCCGTCCGGCACGAACTCGACCGCCAGCCGCGCTTCGTTGCGCTCCTGGTACAGGCCGCCGGTGGCCACGACGAGAACGGTCGCGACGGCGAGGCCGGCGCCGTAGGGCACGATGCCCGATCGACGGAGCGACGGCCCAGGCACGGGTCGGAGCCTGTCGACCAGGGACCGGAGTGCGTCGTGGACGACGACGAGCCCCGCGGCCGCCGGGACCACGGCCGCCATGCCCCACAACGCCGCGAACCGCCACCTGTCGTTCCACCACGGCGCGGTCAGCAGGGCGACCGTCCCGCCCTCGTACGAGGCGGCCGCCACGTACAGCCCGGCGAACAGCGCACCTGCCACGACGATCCACGCCATCGGCGCGAGTGCGCGTCGCTGGAGCACCGCGAGCACCACGAGGCCGGCGAGCCAGTACTGCGGGTAGGCCTGACCGTGACTGAAGGTCAGCATGGCGCCGACCGCATCACCGGCACGGACGTCGGCCGGCCAGTCGTACGCGAGCCCGCCGGCCGCGCCGAGGCCGGCGACCACGAGCGGGAGACCCAGCACGAGGGCGGCACAGGCGGACGCTGCAAGGGCGCCGAGGTCCCTCGGCGTGACTCCCTCACCCCGCGCCACCTGGACGAGCAACGCGGCTCCGAAGACCACCGCCGCGATGAGCACGCTCGGGTGGACGGCCAGCGCACCGAGCGCACCCGCCCCCAGCGCGACCGGAAGACCGACGGGCGCCGCGCCACGCTGATGCAGGACCGCGGCCACCAGCGCGAGGAGAGCCGGAACCAGGGCGACGCCGGTGGCGAAGGGGAAGAGCGGGCCCCACGACAGGACGTCGTAGGGGAAGGCGGTGAACGCGCAGGCGAGCAGGGCAGCGGAGGCCGCGAGCGCAGCGCGGGCCCTGCAGGCGCGCAGCAGGGCGACCAGACCGAGGGCGAAGGCCCCGGGCAGCACGACGACGACGGCGTTGATCACCGCGACCGCGGATGCGCCCGTGAGCATCACGGCCGTCGCTCCGAGCACATGGAACCCGTTGGGATAGAAGAAGTCGTCCGGGGTCGATCCGGTGAGCACCTGCAGCGCGCTCGGCGCGGATTGTCCGCTCTCGGCGATGAAGGTGATCCCGTTCATGTGCCAGAACGCGTCCCACCACTGCGGAGTAGCCGTGAGTCCCCGTGTGGCGAACCACCCGTTCATCGCGCCGACGGCGCCACTGACGACGACAGCGGATGCGACGGCGACGTGTTGCGGCGCCTTCCAGTGCGGCCGCTCTTCCGCGGCGGGCGGATCCGCGGGGAAGAACGTGGACAGGAGGCGTCCGCACAGGAATACCGCACACGACAACACCACCGCAGACCCGGCGAGTGCGATCGGGGACCAGCGCAGGCCCAGCAGGGGCAGCAGCGACCCGGCGGCGCCGATGAGACCGAGCGTCAGCAACGGGCCCGCAGCGGCGAGTAACCAGCCTCGGAGACCGGCGCTCGCCCCGATCAGGAGACCGGGCAGGAGAGCGACGAGGACGACGGGGATGAGGACGTTCAGCGTCACAGTCGCTCCTGCCCGTTCAGGGTCGATGAGGCTGGGGTGCGTCGGACGCTAGTGAGGCAGGACGTCCTGGACGCGACGACGTCAGTAGCGCGTCCGGGTGCACTTCCGGCGAATGCACGCGGCGTACGAGATGCGGCGGTTCCGCGAATCGGCTTCTCGCGTCGCTGCGGCCTTCGGGGCCCGTACTCGGATCGATTCACGGACACCTCCTCGCCGGGCGCTCGGGCGAACGCCGTCACGGTGTTCCCGTGACCGGTTCACCTCGTTCAGGCCGTCCGTCCGCCGCCTGCGCCCGACGGATGTCGTCCAGCAACTCGGGCACGTTCGCGACGCATCGTGTCGGTGCGGAGTACGCCGGGCATCGGCCGTCCGGCTGCCGCACCATCTGCGCGGCGTAGGCGAGCACCCCCACGGAGTTGTCGGCACGGGGCATGTGGCGGTCGGCGACGGACGATCCCATCCACAGGGCGAGCAGGACCGCTCCGGCGAGCACCCCGGCGTGCGGGAGCCCCGCCCGGGTGCCCCGCACCCGGGAACCGGAGGCCTGTGCGGCCCGCACCCGCTTCGCTGCTGCCCGAACCGCGAGGACGGTCAGGACGAGGAGGCAGAACAGGATCTGCGCCGACGTGCGGGGCCACAGCTGGACCGACTGGGTCCCGTACATCTGCGAGGCGAGCCAGAGCCGCAGGAGCCAGGCGCTCACCAGGAACGAGCACATCACGACCACCGTCGTCGAGCGGCCGGCGAGACCGACGGCGGCACAGAGCCCGACCACGAGGAGCACGGCGAACACGCCGACCCCACCGAGCTCACCGGGCGGTGGCCAGGTGCCGACGTCGCCGGGCAGGTCGCTCCGCCACATCGAGATGTAGGCGGGGTCGACGAACGTGTCGAAGTAGAAGTAGGTGTCCCTGGTCGAGCTCGCGTTGGCGAGCATGTCGACGAGCTGGCGACCCACGACGACCAGGAAGCTCGCCGCGGCGACGAGCACCAGGACGGCACCACGCGCCGCCCGTCGCCAGGGGAACAGCGCGAGCGCCGCGACGAGCGCGCCCGGGACCGACCACACGAACCAGCCGTAGTAGAGGAGGAACAACAGGCCGGCGGCGACCCCGAGCCCTGCCCCCGTGGCGAGGATCCGGCCCCACGGCAGGTCGGCCGAGCGGCGGAGCGTCCCCACCAGCGCGACCAGCAGGGGCAGCAGCACCACGAGGACCACGTTGGCGTGCGGCTTGTACGGCTCGATCAGGGGGACCGCCGCGACGAGTGTGACGGCGAGCGCCCAGCCTGGACCGAGGACGAGCCGCCAGGCGAGGTAGGCCACCGGACCGAAGAGGGCGGTCCCGGCGATCTGCCACCAGCGCAGCGCGGAGGCCGTCGACATCCCGGACCAGTCGGTGAGCCGGGCGACGAGGTGGAGGATGCCGGGGGGATAGCTCACCGGGATGTTCCCGGTGGTGCGGAGGACCTCCGCCCACTCGGCGAGGCGGCCCGAGTCGCCGGCGTCGGCGAAGAGCGGCCAGGTGGTGCCCCTGAGGGCCAGCGCGACCCCTGCGGCGACCAGCCCGGTGGCCAGACCCGCCAGCACCGCGCAACCGAGCCGGAAGGCCGTGGCCCGCCAGGCGGGTTCGGCACCGGCGGCCGCGACGAGCAGGACCACCGGGAGGGCCAGGACCAGGAACCGGAGGTCGAGGCCTGCGAGACCGCTCACCTGGCCGACCCGGTCGAGCGGGTCGACCGTGACCGTGCGCCCGAACAGGAGGAGGAGAGCGGCGGCTCCGACGGCCGACACCGCCTCCAGCGCCCACCCCGTCGCACGGCGCGCCGGCCCGAGACCGGGACGGAGCCGGCCGGGCAGCAGTCGTCGCACCTCGGGGCGTCCGGGGTCGGTCCGGGCGAGGTCCGGCCCGCTGCCCTGGGTTCGTCCGACGATGCCGACCTTCGAGACCGTCGGGTCACCCTCCATGTGCAGACGCTAGCGCGAGCAGCGCTCCGTGCCGGGACCTGGTGGTGACGGCGTGGTGCCGGCGGGCACCAGGTCCCTCGGTTCGGCAGGTCGGCCGGGGCGCGCACGATCCGCGAGGTCAGCGCCGCTACCCTCGGTGCCCGTGACTGACGCACAGTTCGACCTGGTCGTGGTGGGCTCGGGCTTCTTCGGGCTGACGATCGCGGAGCGGGCCGCCGCCGAACTGGGCAAGAAGGTCCTCGTGCTCGAGCGGCGGCCCCACATCGGCGGCAACGCCTACTCCGAGCCCGAGCCGGAGACCGGGATCGAGATCCACAAGTACGGGGCGCACCTCTTCCACACGTCGAACAAGCGGGTGTGGGAGTACTGCAACCGTTTCACCGACTTCACCGGCTACCAGCACCGGGTCTTCGCCCGCTACCGGGACCAGGTCTACGCGTTCCCGATGAACCTGGCCCTGATCAACCAGTTCTTCGGCAGGTCGCACACGCCCGACGAGGCGCGGGCCCTGATCGCCGAGCAGGCCTCCGAGGTCGACACCGCGCAGGCGGAGAACCTCGAGGAGAAGGCGATCTCGCTGATCGGGCGCCCGCTGTACGAGGCGTTCGTGAAGGGCTACACGGCCAAGCAGTGGCAGACCGACCCGACGAAGCTGAGCCCGTCGATCATCACGCGCCTCCCGGTCCGCTACACCTTCGACAACCGCTACTTCAACGACACCTACGAGGGCCTGCCCGTCGACGGGTACACCGCGTGGCTCGAGCGGATGGCGGACCACCCCGACATCGAGGTCCGGTTGGACACGGACTACTTCGCGGTCCGCGACGAGCTGCCGGCCGGCATCCCGACCGTGTACACCGGTCCGCTCGACCGCTACTTCGGCTACGCCGAGGGCGAGCTCTCGTGGCGGACGCTGGACTTCGAGATGGAGGTCCTGCACGACACGGGGGACTTCCAGGGCACCTCCGTCATGAACTACAACGACGAGGGGGTCCCCTTCACCCGGATCCACGAGTTCCGGCACTTCCACCCGGAGCGGGACTACCCGAAGGACAAGACGGTCATCGTCCGCGAGTACTCGCGCTTCGCCGAGTCCGGCGACGAGCCCTACTACCCGGTGGGCACCGCCGAGGACCGGGCCAAGCTCGAGCGGTACCGGGAGCTGGCGCGCAAGGAGACCGCGGACCGCAACGTGCTGTTCGGCGGCCGCCTCGGCACCTACAAGTACCTCGACATGCACATGGCGATCGGCTCCGCGCTGACCATGTTCGACAACCGCATCACCCCGCACTTCGTCGAGGGCAAGGCGCTGAGCGGGACCGAGGCCGAGGACTAGGAGCCGAGGACCAGGAGCCGAGGACCAGGAGACGGTGGGGAGGCGGCCCCGGGCCTCCGTACCGCCCGGTTCAACGAGGTCCGGCTCCGCGTCCGGCCAGGATCAGATCGGCGAACTCCCGGAAGGCCCCGGAACCACCGGCCACCCGCCCGTGCACGTCGGAGGCCGCTGCGGCGGCCGGCATGGCGTCGACCGGGCACCCGGCGAGCCCGACCCGTTCGAGCAGCGGGACGTCGTGGACGTCGTCGCCGATGAACGCGACGTCGTCGAGCTGCAGGTCCCACTTCCGGCAGAGCGCCCGGGCATCGGCGAGCTTGTCCCCCGAGCCCATCACGAGCGCATCGACGCGGAGCTTGTCGGCCCGTGCCTGGATCTGCGGCCCCGTCTCGCTGGTGATGATGCCGGTGAGCAGGCCTGCGCGGCGGAGCAGCTCGAAGCCCTTGCCGTCGCGCGCGCTGTAGGTCTTGGACTCGCTGCCGTCCGTCGAGTACGTCATCCCGTTGTCGGTCAGCACCCCGTCGACGTCCGTCAGCACCAGGCGGATGCGCGAGGTGTCGGGTGCCGGCCGCCGCCGGCGGAGCAGCGCGTCGACGACGGTGAGGTCGGCGGGTTCGTCGACCTCGGTGTAGCTCTCCTCGGCCATCTCGTGGAGGCCGATCCGGCCGCTGATCCGGACACCGGTCCGGCGCAGCGCGTCCGCGCCGGTCAGGTACAGCGCGCCGTTCTCGACGAGGTGGCCCTCCAGCTCCTGCCGCCGCGGGCGCGCCGCGGGGTCGTAGTCGGGCACGGCGCCCTCGGTGCCCCGCCGCCAGAGGAACCTGCGCTGCCGGACCACGGTCAGGACGCTGTCGAAGCCGGACCGCAGGAGCGCGTGGGCCGCGTCGATGTCGGCCGGGGTGAGCAGCGGACTCGTCGCCTGGACCAGGCCGATCTCGGTCAGGCCGGCGGCCTCGGGACGGTCGAGGACGTCGAGCAGGACGCTCTCGGTGCCGGCGACGTCCGTGGCCGTCGCCGGTGCCCGTTCGGGGAGGAGGACACGATCGCCCCAGGTGTCGGCGACGTGGCCGCGCATCCGGGGGTCGTCGGTCGACACGAGGACCCGGTCGACGGAGTGGGCGCCGAGCGCCGCGTCGACCGTCCAGTCGACGAGGGGGCGGCCGCCGACGGACCGCAGGTTCTTCCCGGGGACGCCCTTGCTCCCGGCCCGGACCGGGATGACCACGCCGAGGGTCACGGCCGCCACTTCAGCTTGTCGCGCTGGGTCTCCTCGATCGGGAGGACCTCGGCCGGCTTGAAGGTCAGGGCCTTGGCCACGTTGCGCAGGTCGCGGGTGAGGCGCCGCAGCCCGTCCGGTTCGAGCGAGGCGGCGTGGTCGGTGCCCTTGCTCGTGCGGTCGAGGGTGAAGTGCCGTTCCACGAACCGGGCCCCGAGCGTCAGGGCGGCGACGTCCGCGGCGATCCCGAGGTGGTGACCGGAGAAGGCGACGGCGTGCACGTCCCGACCGTAGGTCTCCTGCAGCCGGGTCACCTCGAGCAGACAGACGTCCTCGAACGGGACCGGGTATCCGGAGGTGCAGGCGTACAGCACCAGGTCCCGGAGCCGTCCGTGCCGGCGGAAGCGCTCCACGATCGCCTCCTCCTCGGCCCGTGTCGTCATGCCCAGCGAGACGTGCACGGTGCCGCCGAAGTCCGCGCAGAGCAGCTCCAGGAGCTCGGCGTTGGTGTTGGTCGCGGACGGGACCTTGAGGAAGGGGGGAGCGAGCCCGAGGATCTCCTTCGCCGAAGGGACGTCCCAGACGCTCGTGCTGTAGGCGACGCCGCACTCGCGCGCGAACTCGGCCAGCTCCGCGTGCTGCGCCAGGTCGAACTCGAGGAACTCGCGATGCTCGCCGTAGGTGGCGCCGAACGCGTGCATGACGTTCGGGTGCGGGGCGGCGTACTGCTCCGGCGTGAGCAGGGTGCGGGGGTGCCGCTTCTGGAACTTGACCGCGTCGACCTCGCAGAACTGCGCGGCGACCGAGATCATGCGCTTGGCGAGCGCGAGATCACCCGCGTGGTTGCAGCCGACCTCGGCGATCACGTAGGGCGCCGTGAGCGTGTCGGGATCACGATCGGCGGCTACCGTCATCGTCACGTCCTTCGTGGCGGGGAGCGGGGTCCCACCGTCGAGGGACCCGTGAAGGGACCGTCAGCTTACGTCCACTACTTTTCCGACCATGACGGCGAGCATCGCCCGGGCATCGGTCGACGGGCGTCAGGCGCTCCGGGACCTCGTCACGTCGTACGCGCGTCGGGAACCTCCGCGGAGCGTGGCCGTCGTGGGTAACGCGCCGGTGTCGGAGAGCGCGCCCCGCGCCCGCGAGATCGACGACAG
This sequence comes from Pseudonocardia oceanicola, assembly GCF_047200735.1. Lineage (NCBI taxonomy): Bacteria > Bacillati > Actinomycetota > Actinomycetes > Pseudonocardiales > Pseudonocardiaceae > Pseudonocardia > Pseudonocardia oceanicola. Next base: position 143,324 of record NZ_JBJZON010000007.1, on the reverse strand, counting down.
CGACCTGGTCGTACGGATGACGAGCTTCGCCACGGACCGGCCCGGCGAGCACCGGCTGGGTACGCGGACGGACGTGGTCCTGGTGCACCGCGCCGTGCGGGCCGGTCCGGCCACGTTCGCCGACCACAGCTCGCGCCTCTACCTGCTCGTCGAGCCCGGCCGGTTGTACTGGGAGCGCGAGGACCGTCCTGCGTGGTGGCCGGGCTCCCCGATCTCCGTCTCCAACCGCGACTTCACCGTGCCGCTCAAGGAGCTCTTGGGCCTCGACCCCGCCGAGGCCTCCTGGCCCACCACGGGCACGCTCGCCGCCTACATGATGAGCGAGCTCTTCCCGGAGGCACGGACGAGGCTCTACGGGTTGTCGATCCTCGAGCGTCCGGACCAGTCCCGGTTCGAGCACTCGTGGGGCTCGGCCGTCCCGGTGACACCGGAGCACCGGCTGCACGCCGAGTCGGCGCTCCTGCGGGTCTGGCACGACAGCGGCAGGATCGAGGTGCGGAGGTGAACGGCGGGCCTCTGGTCAGGAGCGCCGCGCGCAGGGTCCTCGCCTACCCGTGGCGCCCGGTCTGGGCACGGTTGCGGCCGCGCATCGAGCAGGTGGTGGCGCTGGAGAGCCGCGTGCAGGACGAGCGGCTCCGCTACGCGATCGAGACGCTGCGCAACGAGGTCCGCGAGGAGTTCCGTGCGGACGACGGCCGGCTCGCCGCGGAGCTGCGGGCCCGGGTGGACGACCTAGCGCACCAGTTGGAGCTGCTGTCCGTCCACATGGTCGCCCTGGAGGAGCGGCTCGGGACGCTCGAACGTCGGCAGGTCGACCTGCACAGCACCGAACCCGAGCGTGCGGAGGCGAGGTCGTTGGTGGAGGAGGTGCGCACCGAGCACCGGCGGGCCAGTTCGAAGCTCGCGGCGATCGCCTTCTACGAGGAGCGGATCTCGCGGCTGGAGGAGCTCACCGGATCGACGCGCGACCGGGCCTCGTGAGCCGGTCGTCCCACCGTCCCGTCACGGCGCTCCGCCGGCCCGAGTAGGGGGTGCTCCAGCCGTCCTGGCTACCCTCGCCGTTGCCCCACCGGTAGCGAGACACCGAGGACCGTGTGACGACCACCGCTGAGAAGCCCGCCTCCGCGCCCAGGCGCGAGGGGACCGCCGACACGCTGCTGCAGCGGATCATCCTGCCCCGCCCGGCGGACCCGCTGGCGGTCCGCGCGCTCTACGTCGACGAGCGGACCGGCACCACCCTGGCGCCGACCGAGCCGACGCCGGGGTCGCAGGAGAAGCCGATGACGCTCACGGTCTCGGCGAGCACCGGGCGGGCGCTGCGCGTGACCTCGCGGACCTCGGCCGTGCTGCCGGCGCAGAGCGAGGTGTCCTTCGGCGCCTACTTCAACGGCTTCGCCGCGGGCTACTGGCGCGCCTGGTCGACCCTCACCGACATCCGGCTGATGCTCTCGCTCGAGGGCTCTGGCCGGGTCGACGTCTACCGGTCGAAGGCGGACGGCTCGCACATCTACGTCACCGGGCAGCGGGTCGAGGGCCGCCACGAGCTGGACCTGCCGTTGGACCTGCGCCCGTTCGAGGACGGCGGCTGGTACTGGTTCGACCTCACCACCGACGACGGCGAGCTCGTCCTGCACGAGGGCGGCTGGCACGCGCCGTCGGCCGCCCCCGGCCGCGCGGCCGTCACGATCGGCATGCCGACCTTCAACCGGCCGGCGGACTGCGTCGCGACCCTCACCGCGATCGGCGAGGACCCGGCCGTGCTCGCGGCCGTGACCGCGGTGATCCTGCCGGACCAGGGCACGCAGAAGGTCCGGGACCAGGCCGGCTACGAGCAGGCCGCGTCGGTGCTCGGCGACCGTCTGCGGGTCATCGACCAGGCGAACCTCGGCGGCTCCGGCGGTTACGCGCGGGTGATGTACGAGGCGCTCGGGTCCACGGACTGCGAGCAGATCCTGTTCATGGACGACGACATCCTGCTCGAGCCGGACTCGATCCTCCGGGCCGTCGCGTTCTCCCGGTTCGCCCGCGAGCCGATGCTGGTCGGCGGGCAGATGCTGTCCCTGCAGGCCCGCTCGCAGCTGTCGACGATGGGTGAGGTCGTCGACCGCAACACCTTCATGTGGCGGGTCGCGCCGGACACCCACCCGCACCACGACCTGGCCGAGCGGACCCTGCGGCAGACCCCGTGGCTGCACCGTCGCGTCGACGTCGACTACAACGCCTGGTGGATGTGCCTGATCCCGCGCGCCGTCGCCGAGGACCTGGGCCTGCCGCTGCCGCTGTTCATCAAGTGGGACGACGCCGAGTACGGCCTGCGTGCCCGCGGCCGCGGTTACCGCACGGCGACCGTGCCGGGCGTCGCGATCTGGCACATGTCCTTCATCGAGAAGGACGACTCCAGCGACTGGCAGGCCTACTTCCACTACCGCAACCGCTACGTCGCGGCGGCGCTGCACGGGCCGGACTCGCCGAAGGCGTTGCTGCAGGAGTCGTTCAAGCGCACCCTGCGGCACCTGATGCTCATGGAGTACTCGGCCGTCGCGCTGCAGATCAAGGGGCTCAGGGACTTCCTGGCCGGTCCCGAGGCGCTGTTCGCGAAGCTCCCGGTGGTGCTCGGCGAGATCCGGGCCGAGCGCGCGGAGTACGACGACGGGCGCCCGCTGCAGTCCGCAACCGAGGTGCCGCTGTCGACCCTCGACGCCCTGGGCGCCCAGCTGTTCCCGGAGCCTCCGATCGGCAAGGTGAAGGTGGGCCTCGGCCTCGCGAAGGGCGTGCTGCGCAACCTCCGGACGCCGAACGCGGCGCACGCCGAGGTGCCGCAGCGCAACGTGCCGTGGAAGCAGGCCCAGTGGTTCGTGCTGGCCGGGCTGGACTCCGCCACCGTCTCGACGCCCGACGGTCGCGGGGTCACCTTCCGCCGCCGCGACCCGCAGCTGTTCCGGCGGATGGTGAAGGAGTCCTTCGAGCTCCACCGCGAGGTCGCCCGGCAGTGGCCGCTGCTGCGCACCCGCTACACCGACGCGCTCGCCTGGCTGACCAGCCGGCAGGCGTGGTCGGAGGAGATCTTCGACCGCTGACCTTCCCGACCCGACGCCAACCGCAGCCCTCAGGAGCGAGAACCGGTCTCCGAGGGCTCAGGCCGGGCGATCACCTCACGCAGGGGCGCGACGGTGACGGCCAGCTGGCTCAGCGCGGTCTTCGGCGCCCCGTGCTCCGCGAGGACCCCGAGCAGGCTCTCGATGGCGGCGTCGTAGACCGCGGGTGTGATGGCGCGGCCCCGCGAGTCGGTGACGGGCAGGTGCGCCTCCTGCAGCCGGCGGACCGTGCCTTCGGTCAGGCCGCTGCCGGTGAGCACCAGGAGAGCACGGACGAAGTGCTGCTGCAGCCGGACCATGTCCGTGCCGCTGAAGTAGTCGGCGATCTCGGGGACGGCGGCCGCCCGGGCGTAGAACGTGGCGACCACCGAGGGCCACACCTGGTCGCCGCTCAACGAGTAGTGCACGAGCCAGTCCCGCAGCGGCAGGTCGTCGACCATGGGCGGCGGCGCCAGGACCCGGCGGTCCGGGTGCAGGTAGGGCTCCGGCTCGGCGGGGGGACGCTGGGCCGGGACGAACGCCGCCCCCGGTGCCTCCGGCCGCGGAGCCGGCGGATCCTGCGTACCGACCCGGGCGGGCTCCCGCCGATCTTTCAGGAACAGTGCGCCGCCGGCCGCGAGGGCGGCCACGACCAGGACGACAAGGACCACGACGGCCCAGAACGGCATCGAGCACTCCGAGAAGCGAACGCGACTCCGGCCCCGAACCTCGAGACCGTCGGGCCGACACTGTCCGTCCGGCCACCTCCACTATCACTTGTCCGGGTGATGACTCGTGGCGTTGTGTGACGCTCGTGTCACGAGTTGACGCTCACGTCGCCGTCGTCGGTCAGCCCGTACAACCGCGTCCAGTTCTCCCGGCTCGTCAGCTCCGGCACCGCGGCGCGGTAGCGCTCGGCCACCGCCGGGCCCTCGGTGTGCAGCCGGCGCATCGCCTGCAGGCCGCGGCGGGCCAGCGCGATCAGCTTGGCCTTGTCCCGCTGCCGGATGCGGACGCCCTGCTCGCCCATGTCCGTGACGACGGCCCGCTCGAACAGCCCGACGTGCCACCAGTGCGCGTCCCCGGCGGGGATGAGGCCCATCGGGTACGGCGCCTTGCCGAGCAGCTGGTAGACGGCGCGCTTGATCCAGGTGAGGCTCTCGTTGCTGGGCTCACCGCCGGCGCGCTGCACGGTGAGGGCGCGGAAGTCCTCGGGCAGGTCGGTGAGCTTGTGGACCGTGGTCTCGGGGTAGTCCGCGCGGACCCGGCGGATGCGGGCCGCGGACCCGGCCGAGCCGTCCCGCAGGATCTCCGGGCCCTCGAGGAAGTCCTCCACGGCCTGCAGCAGCGTGGCCGACAGCCCGTAGTGCATGCCGATCAGGTACACCGACAGCAGGTGCCGGACCCGGGCGACGATCGTCTTCGTGGAGAAGCCGGTGTGCAGCGCCGCCATGATCAACCCGTTGCGCAGGTTGAAGTAGCGGTGCCACTCGTCCCAGTCCTTCCAGCCGAAGTCGCCGTGCCACACGCCGGCGCCGGGGAGGGAGACGGTCGGGAAGCCGGCCGCGCGGGCGCGGTAGCCGAACTCGACGTCGTCCCACTGGAAGAAGATCGGCAGCGGGTAGCCGATCCGGCGGACGATCTCGGCCGGGATCAGGCAGGACCACCAGCCGTTGTACTCGGTGTCGGTGCGCCGTTCCTGGTTGATGGGGAGCAGCCGCTCGTCGAGGCCGAGGAGGTACGCCTCCCTCAGCGAGCCGGGCGTGGGCAGGCCGTTGACCAGGTTCTCGGGGTCGGCCCGCTCGCCGGAGATGTGCAGGTGCGCCGGGTGGAGCAGGTTCAGCATCTGCCCGCCGACGATCGCCGGCTGCGGCGTGCAGGCCGCGAACGAGGTCAACCGGATCAGGATCTCGGGCTCGAGCATCACGTCGTCGTCCATGAGCAGGACGTCGTGGTGCTCCTCCGGTGCGCCGGCGGTGGCCTCGTAGAGGCCCCGGGTGAACCCGCCCGCGCCGCCGAGGTTGGGCTGGCGCAGGTAGACGAGCTTGTCGCCCAGCGCCTTCGACACGGCCGCGAACCGGTCCCGCGACGCCAGCGGGTCGCTGCCCTGGTCCACCACCCGGACCGTGCCGACCACGGCGAGGGCCTCGGGGTCGTCGGCGAGGGCCTGCATCGTGTCGAGGCACTCCTCGACCCGGTTGTAGGTGCAGATCACGATGTCGGTCGGCGGCACCGGCCGCGGGGCGAGGACGCTCCAGCGCACCTCCGACACGGTGAGCTCGCCGGTCTCGGTGGTGATCTCCAGCCACATCCCGCCGCCGTCGAGGAAGCGGTCGATCGGGCCCGACAGCCGGATCTCCCGCGTCTCGGGACCGGCGGCGGTGCCGACGTCGACCGCGTCGACGATCCGGGAGACCTTGTTGGTGTCCGAGGCGAACAGCCGGACCCGGCCCTCGCCCGCGGCGACCGCCGTGACCTCCACCCGGTCGACGGTCGTCCAGCGCTGCCAGTAGGTGGCGTGGAGCCGACCGAAGTAGGTGTTGGTGTGGACCCGGGTGCCCGGGGTGAGGCGGACCCGGCCGCGCTCCCGGCGCGCCACGCCCTTCTCGACCACCGAGTAGAGGTCCTCGGGCGCCAGCGCGGAGGGACCGAAGAAGAGCCCGCGCTGCGCGGTCAGCCGCACCGGGCCTTCCGCGCGACGCTCCGGGGACGCCGGGGCGGCCAGGGGTTCGTCCGGCGTCTCTGTGCGAAGCATGGGTGCGGCTCAGTCCTCCGGTGCGGGGTCGGACCGGCGGGGCCGGGCCGAAGGGCGTCGGTCGCCCCATTGTGGGGTATGACCTGCCTCGCAGGCGGGTGGGCGCGCCTCAGCCGACGGGATCGAGGCCGGGGACACGGGTACGCCCGGTGTGCACCCACCCACCGACCGTGCGCTCCGTGACCTGCGGCGTCGCGCCGGCGAGGGGCCGGATGGGCACCCAGCGGTAGACCTGGGCGGCGTCGCGGGTCGGGTCGCCGGCGAGATAGGTCGCCATCCGCTGCTCGACCACGAGCGTGCGGGCTGCGGCGAACGGTCCCCCGTAGTCCGGTGCGTAGGTGATCACGGCCGAATCGTCGGCCTGCGACGGGGCGACCCGCCACTGCGGGAGCACCGTGGTGCCCAGCGGCAGTGGTGCCGGGCTGAGGCACGGGAAGACGAAGGCGACGGGCCAGTCGAGGATCGCCTCGGTCTCGGCCGGCAGGACTTCGGTCATCGGCGTGAGCCGCGGGACCCGGGGCAGGGTGGCGACGGCCGGGATGTCGGCCGGCTCCCGGACGTCGACGACGAGCCGGACCCGCGTCGCGCCGTCGGGGGCGAGCAGCCGGACGTCCCGCGGGACCTTCCCGTCGGGCTCCAGCGCGGCGCGCTCGAGCGGCTCCCCGTCGTCGCCCGCGAACTCGGCGGCGAGGGTGTCGCCCGGTCGCAGCGCACCCGCGACCGTCACGACCACCGGGAGCCCGCGCGTCCGCTGCACCGGGTCGAGGACGAACCACGCCGTGTCGCCGGTCCCGGCCGCGCGGATCCCCGGCAGCTCGGTGCCGCCCGCGTCGACCGGCTCCGGCGGCAGCGCCGACGGTCCGGGCAGGGCGGGCAGCAGCCCGGCTGCCGGGTCGGTCTCGACGGACAACCGCTCCTGCAGCCCGCACGGTGCGTCGCGGGCGGTGGACACGGTGTCGGACAGGAGCGTGTAGCTGTCGCGGTGCTGCCAGCCGGTGCGCGCGAACGACCCGACCTGCAGCAGGATCACCGCCGTGAGCAGCGCGGTCGTGACGGCGGCCGGGCTGGGGAGCCACCGCGGCGGCCGCCCGTTCCGGCCGCCCGAGCGCTGCCAGGCGAGCACGAGCAGCGCCACGGCGACGACGACGAGTCCCACCACCAGCCAGACCGGCGCGAGCTCGACCCCCGCGACGAACGGCGGGAGCGTGCTCCAGGTCAGGCCCCACCAGTTGGAGACGAAGGGCCACACGTTCCGTCCCGCGAGCACCAGCGACCCGACGACGGCGAGCGCGCCGAGCCCGGCGAGCCACGGCGCCGTCCGCCCGGCCAGGGCCCGGCGCCCGACCGCGACGATCCCGACCAGCAGCACCGCCGCGCCGATCCCGGCGAGGTCACCGAAGTGCTGGGTCCACTTCGTGGGCGTGGCGGTCATCGACGCGAGCCCGAGCAGGAACACGACCGCGATCCGGCGCGTCGGCCCGGCCGGGATTTGGCGCCCGGCGGCCGCCCACAGCGCCGCCACCGCCGCGAGGATCGTCAGTAGCACCGGTGCCCGTTTCGCGAGCGAGCCCTGCATGTCGTCCTGCGTGAGCAGCAGCGCGTACCGGTCGTACTCCTCGTACCAGGGTTGCCCGCCGCCGATCAGGGTGCGCACCCGGGTGGCTTCGAGCATCGCCGCCAGGCTCTGGTCGGACACCATGAGGAAGACCGCGGCGGCCGGGCCGGCGAGCAGCACGAGCGCGAGCGGCACCGGCCCGAGCCCGCTGCGGCGCAGCGTCCGCAGCACCGGCACCAGGCCGGCGACCACGGGCGCGAAGGCCATCAGCCCGCCCGGCGTCACCGCCGTCGTCACCCCCGCGGCCAGCAGGGCCAGGACCAGCGGGGTCACCCGCCGCAGCGCGATCGCCCGTTCCACGCCCACGAAGACCAGCACCGTGCCGACGGCGACCCACGGCTCGGGCCGCAGGCCGAGCGTGTAGGGCAGCCACCAGGCGAGGAACGTGAGCGCGGAGAGCCAGGCGACGCCGCGGCCGGCCCGCGGCAGCAGCCGGGGCACCACGCAGCGGGACAGCAGCGTCCACGTGACCAGGCCGAGCAGGATCGACGGCAGCCGCATCCAGACCGTCGACGCCGAGACCTGCGACCAGGCGTAGTAGAGGTCGTAGAACCAGCTGAAGGGCGCCTCGGGGGCGTTGAGCCAGCGGTAGACGTTGCCCACGAAGCCGCTGCTGCCGCGGTCCCGGACGATGCCGGCGATGTAGCCGTCGTCGACGGTCACCGGCCCGGACACCCACCAGACCGCGAGCACGGCGGTCACGGCGAGGTCGGGGAGCCGGGGCCGCCACCAGCGGAGGGGCAGCACCCGGACCGCGCGGCGCCGCTCGCCGCAGGCCAGCACCACGACCATCGCGACCAGCGCCAGCGCTCCGACGACGGCGATCGCGGCCTTGCCCGGGGTGATCGTGGTCTGGAAGCGGGTGTCGGCGGTCAGCTGCAGCCGCAGGCCGGAGGGGTCGGGGGCGTCGGTGAGGGCCGCGGCGACGGCAGGCCGCAGGTCGCCGGGGCGGGAGACGATGGGCGCGCCGTCGAGCAGCAGCGTGGTGGCCGTGGTGTCGCTGCGGAACTCGACGGTGCAGTCGCCCGCGGGCAGGGGCAGCGGGTCGAGCCCGACGCCGGCGGTGGTCACGCGGAGCGAGCCGGCGGCGACCTCCATCCGCAGGCCGTCGAGCGGGGTCGCGCGGGGGTCCGGTGCGGCAGGGGTGGTCGCGAGGAGCGTGCCCTCGCCCAGCGCGCGGGCGGCGTCGCACGTGGCCCTGGCCGTGAGGGAGACGGGCTGGTAAGGCATCAGCGGCAGTGCGGTGGGGACCGCGCCCGGGCCGCCCCAGTCGTAGCGGGCCTCGGGCTGCACCACCGGCGCGAACGGGAAGGCGACCGCGCACGCCAGCACGACGAGCCCGAGCAGGGCGGCGAGGACCCCGGGCCGCCGCGGCGGGGCGACGGACGCCGCAGGGTCCTCCCGCGTCGCGTCGGGCGCGGGGCGCGCGGGGGAGACCACGCGGCCACCCTGCCAGCCCGCTCGTGAGCCACCGTGCCCCGACCCGCCGTCGGTCACGGTCGCCGAGCCGTCGGTCCGGGCGCGCAGCCCGCCCGGCGGATGCCCGGACTCACGGTCGGTCCAGGGGCGGGTCCGCGGGGGCCTCACCCATCTCGCCCACCTGCTGCCAGCCCCACGTCGTGCGGGTGCCCCGCTCGACGTCCGGGCCGCCCGGGGTGGGCGACCACGGCTCGAGCATCCGCAGCTGGCCCCAGTCGAAGTCCCACCGCCCCTGCAGGTAGGTCGGCAGCACGCGCTGCTGCGCCACCTGGTCGACCCACGCCTGGGGCCCACCCGTGGACGGGAAGCCCCAGTTGTCGCCGACCTCGCGCTGCTGGGTGTCGGCCAGGATGCGGTAGCCCGGCAGCTCGGCGACGCCCCGGTGCACCCCGAAGGGCCGCAGGCACGGGCTGGGGAAGGCGGTGGGCCAGTCGGTGTACCCGGCCGTCCCCGCGGTCACCGTGGTGAGCGGGGTCAGCTGCGGCACCCGCGGCTCGGCGACGGCGATCCAGCCGTCCTGGCCGAGGGCGCGGTCCGTCACGACGACCCGCACGGCGTCCGCGGTGGCGGCCGCTCCGTCGAGGGCCAGCCGGACGTCCCGCCAGCCCAGCCCGGACGCGGCCGTGCCCTTCGGGTCGGCGGTGGCCGTCACGGTGCCGGACGCGCCGTCCGGCGAGATCCGGTCGACGACCCGGTCGCCCCGCGCGAACTCCAGGGTCAGCGAGGTCCCGCCGCCGACCTGCCCGGCGATGCCGAGGACCAGCGGGGCGGAGCCGTCCCGGGCGGCGGGGGGCAGGGCGTACCAGCCGCTGAGGTGGTCGCCGACGGCCTGCTGGTCCGGGCTCCAACTGCCGGTCACCCGGCCGCCGTGCGGGCCGGTGCCGGTGACGCCGGGGTCGTGGTTGCCCTGGCCGTCCGTGTCGCGGTACGAGCCGGGTCCGCTCGGCGGGACGCCGTCGGGCACGAACCCGACCGTCTCCGGCGGACCGTCCGGCCCGCCCGCCGGTGGGAGCAGCCCGGCCTCGGGGTCGGTCTCCACGAGCACCCGGCCGGCGAGCCCGCAGCGCGACCCGGTCGGATCCCCGACGATGTCCGCGGCCAGGGAGTAGCTGCCCCACTGCTTCTGCACGCCCTTCGCGAGCGAGGCGATCTGGAACAGCACGATCAGCGCGCAGATCGCGGCGATCGGCGCGTTGTTCAGCCGGGGGCCCCGGCTGCCGGCGGACAGCGGCCGCGGGATCGCCGGGCCGCGCAGGTGCTCGGCCAGCGCGTAGAGCAGCACGAGCGCCGCCGCGAGCAGCAGCAGGGAGGTGGCCGAGATCCCGTTCACCGACGGCGGCTTGTCGAACCACGGCACGCCCCAGTTCGACACGTACCACCAGGTGTTGGGGCCGGCGAAGGCGAGCGCGGTGACGCCGAGCAGGGCCGCGACGAGCAGCGCCTGGTTGCGCCGGGACCGCAGCACGCTCGTGCCCGTGGCCAGGGCGGCGATCGCGGCCATCCCGGCGCCGAGTGCGGCGAAGGCGCCGAAGTGGTGCGTCCACTTGGTCGGGGTCAGCGCCAGCACGACGAACGCGAGCAGGCTGCTGCCGATCACCCGCCGGGACACGCCCAGCGCGGCCCCGGGGATCCGGCCGCGGCGCAGCAGCACGGCGATGCTGACGCCGAGGCACAGCAGGAGCAGCAGCACCGGAAAGCGCCGCACGAGCGAGCCGTCGCGGCTGTTGGAGAACAGCAGGTCGTAGCGGGAGAGCTCCTCGTACCAGGGCTGGTTCGGGCCGATCTCGGTGCGGACCCGGGTGGCCTCGGCGACGGAGGCCCAGGTCTGGTCGTCGAACACCGCGACCAGCACGATCACACCGGCGGCCAGCAGCGGCAGCAGGACGACCGCCCACCCCGCCCTGCGGGCCCGCTTCGCGAGCAGGCGCAGCAGCGGGCGGGCCGCGGCGAGCAGCGGGGCGAAGGCGATCAGCCCGGTCGGCGTCGCCGCCACGGCGAAGGCGCCGGAGACCAGGGCGCCCGCGATCGGCAGCAGCCGCTGGGTGACCAGGGCGCGCTCGAGCAGCACCAGGGACAGCAGCGCCGCGATCACCACGACCGGCTCGGGGCGCAGGCCGTTGTCGAAGGGGATCCAGAAGCAGAGGAAGACGCCGGCCGCGGCCCACCCGACCGAACGGCTGCGGCGCACCCGGGTACCGAGCCGGGGCAGCAGCGCGCGGCTGATCAGGAACCACGACGCGACGCCCATCCCGAAGGCCGGGATCCGCAACCACAGGACCGCGTCGCTGAGCTCGATCCACTTCGAGTACAGCTCGTAGAACCAGCCGAACGGCGCCTCCGGGACGTCGTACCAGCGGTAGTAGTTCCCGACGTAGCCGGAGGTCCAGGCGCCGCGGGCGATGTTGAGGATGTAGCCGTCGTCCGGCGTCATGCTGCCGAAGACGGTCGACCCGCCCAGCAGCACGACCACCGCGGAGTCGCGCACCCAGTCGTGCCCGCGCAGGCGGCCCGACAGCCGGCCGATCGGCGCGAGCCGGCGCCCGTCCCGGTCGTCGAGCCGGCGCAGGACCAGCAGGCAGCCGAGCAGGGCGACGACCGCGAGCGCACCGGCCGCCACCTTCGGTCCCGACGGGGCGCTGTCGAACCGGTTGTCGGTGACGAACCGGATCTCCGTGCCGGCCACCGGGTCGAGGGCCTGGTCGAGGTCGGACCAGATGCCGACGACCTGGGGCCTGCGGTCGTCGTCGAACCCGGCGAGCTCCCGGCCACCGAACGTGACGACCGTGCTCGCCCAGTCGGAGCCGACGATGAGCGTGCAGTCGCCCGCTCCGAGGTCGGCCTCGGCGATCCGCTGCCCGCGGTCGTCGACGGCGAGCCGGCCCCCGTCGACGCCGACCCGCAGACCCACCGCGGCGCCGTCGGGAGCTCCGGGGGCGACGGTGGTGAAGACGGTGGCCGCCCGGGGGGTCCGGGCGTCGAGGCTGCGGACGGCGGCGCAGGAGACGGTCGCGTCGAAGCTCTCCGGGCGCAGGGCGACGAGCGGAGCGCTCACGGGAGCGGTGCCCCCGCCGGCCGTCGGCCAGCTCAGCTCGACGGTGTTCTGCGCGACCGGCAGGAACGGGACGGCGAGGGACAGCACGGCCGACAGCAGGCCGAGGACGGCGGCGAGCAGTCGCAGACCGGGACGGTGGCGCGGGGGAGCGGAGTCACGCCGGGAGGGGGAGCTGCGGCGCGCCTCGTCCACCGTGTCGGTGGTCAGCACGACGCCCGAGGCTAGCTCCCGGCCCCTCGCGTCGTGCCACCCGTCCTCCCGGCCCCTGGGGCACACTGGGAGTCGGGTCGTCATCCGGTTCGGGCATCAAGAACGACACCGATGTAGTTCACGGGCCGTTCGAACACTCTGCGTAACGCATTGGGCCGTTCGGGCGCTCCGTGGGGGACACCCGTGACGGCTACTCGGGGGCATCGTTGTGGCCGATGTGACCACGACCGCCGAGCACGCCCCCGTGTCGGACACGGGCCAGGTTTCCGGATCCACCGGCTCCGGGCGCGTCGAGCTGCGTGCGCTGACCGGACTCCGTGCCGCCGCGGCGGCCTGGGTCGTGCTCTTTCACTTCCACTTCACGGCGCTGCCCGGCGTGGAGTGGGTCAACGGGGTGCTCGGGCCCCTGATCACGCAGGGGGCGCTCGGCGTCGACCTGTTCTTCGTGCTCAGCGGGTTCGTGATCGCCTACACCTACCTCGAGCAGCTCGGCCCGCGACTGAGCGCAGGGAGCACCGGGCGGTTCGTCTGGGCGCGGGCCTGCCGGATCTGGCCGGCCTACGCCCTCGTGCTCCACATGTTCGGGATCTGGCTCGTGGCCCGGGCGGTCTACGGGAGCGACCCCGACATCGCCTTCCAGGCCGTGCAACCCGTCCTGAGCCCCGGCGAGTGGCTGCAGCAGGTCGTGATGGTGCAGATGTGGGGCGACCCGTACCTCGACGGCGCCTCCTGGGTGGGCCCGACGTGGTCGATCAGCGCCGAGTGGCTCGCCTACCTGCTGTTCCCCCTGCTCGCGGTGGTGTTCCACCGGATGCGCGACCTGCCGGTCGGGGTGCTGGCCGCCGGTGCGCTCGCGCTGATGACGCCGATCGCCGCGGCCTACCTGACCACCGGCAGCCCGTACTACCCGTGGAGCTGGCTCGTCCGGGTCCTGTGCGGGTTCGGGGCGGGCATCCTGACCTACCTCGTGGTGCGACGGCTGCGCCACCGGCCCGACCTCGGCCGCGCGGCCTCGGCGGTCGCGACCGCCACCCCGGTGCTGATCGCCGTCGGCCTGCTCGCCGGCGAGCTCGTCGCCCCCGGCCGCGGCGGCGCAGTCCTGGTGCTGTTCCCGGTGCTGGTCGGCGCGCTGGCCCTGGCGGACCGGGGTCCGGCGTGCTGGCTGGCGCGGCCGGCCATGGTGCACGGCGGCCGGATCTCCTACGCGCTCTACCTGATCCACATCCCGATGTTCGAGGTCTACTGGCTCGGGCTGCGCCGCTACGGCGGCTTCGGGGGCAGCACGCTCCTCGCCGCCGACGGCGCGCTCGCACACGTCCTCGGCCTCGCCGTGCTGGGCGCCACGGTGCCCGCGGCGCACCTCCTCTACCGATGGGTGGAGGAGCCGGCGCGGACGGCGATGAAGGAACTGCCGGCGCAGTGGACGCAGCGGCTGGTCCCGTACCGGGCCCGGGTGCCCCTGGCCCTCGTTCGGTTCGTCCCGGCGGGCCCGGCCATGGTGCTGCCCGTCCCGGCGGCACCGGTGCCGCGGCGGGCGGAGGAACGCGGACCCGCGCGCGTCGGAGGTGCGCCCGCCCTCGCCGTGCCCGTGGCGCGACCGGCGCCCGACGCCCCCGCCTCGCTCGCGTCCGAGCCCGTGCCGCCGGTCGGGGCGCGACGAGTGACCGACGATCCTGCTGAACGCGACGCCGTGGAGGTGGCCGCCATGTCCGTCCCGTCCGCTCCGCCGACCGCGCCGCTGCCCACCGTGCCGGCCTTCGACCGGCCTCCGATGGGGATCCCCATCGACACCGATGCTGCCCGGCGCGACCCTTCGACCGCTGCGCTGCCGGTCGTCGCCATCGAGCCCGAGGTCGCGATCGGCCTGAGCGGAGCCGGGTCCTGACCCGAGCGCCCGAGGCGGCGGCTGGCCGAGCCGGCCCCGGTGCCGACGGTCGCGGCAGCGATCGACAGCGTCGCGGCGCGTCGCGACCCGGCGACCCGGGCACTGCCGGTCGTGCTCCCGCTGCCCCCGGTCGGGCCGCCGGCCCAGGCCCTTCCGGTGGTCGCGCGGCTCCCGGTGCGACCCGTTCCGGACGAGCCCCGCCCGGGCGACATCGGTCCCGGTCCCGTCGGCCCCGACGAGGTCAGCCCGGTGCAGCGGCTGCTCGGCACCCGCAACGCCGACCTCCGCTCGCCGCACCCCCGGCCCGCCGGGGAACTCGTCGGTGCCCACCTGGCCCGCGGCGCGCACCGGGTGAGGAACGCCCGGCCGCACGGGGCGCCGCACATCGCCGGCCAGCGGGGACCGGAGCGGCAGCGGCGCACGCGCTGATCGCCGACGCCGGAGAGCAGGGACGCCGGGGCAGCGGGGACTCCGGGGCAGCAGGGACGCCGGGGCAGCAGGGACGCCGGGGCAGCGGCGGGACGGGTCGCGGCCCGGTGCCACGATGCACCTGTGCACATCGAGCACCGGACGGACCATCCTGCTGAGCGAGAGCGTGACCGGCAGCCGCTGCGCTGGTACCTGAGGCTCGTCCTCCACTACGCGGGTCGCGGCCCGTACCTCGAGGTGGGTGGCGACGGTCGGCTGCTGCGTCGGCTCGCCGAGCACGGTCCGGCGTCCTCGGTGGCCTCGTCGCCGGAGAGGGCGGCCCGGGTCAGGGCGGTGGCCCCCGGCTGTCCGGTCCTCCCTCTCACCGACGTCCGCGGCGGCTCGTTCCGGTGCGTCGTCGCGATCGACGCGCTCGGAAACCCCGGCGACCGCGAGGGCGGGCCCGACGTCCGTGAGTGGAAGCGGGTGCTGGTCCCCGGTGGCCGCGCGCTCGTGGTGCTGCCCGACTCGGCCGGACGCGGCGCCCGGCTCACCGGCGACGCCGGTGCCCGGACAGGCGGCCGGCCCCACGCCGAATGGCGACGGCTCTTCGTCGACGCGGGTTTCTCCGTCCACCGCGAGGGATCCGACGGCCTGAGCCGCGGCCCCTACGGCCGGATCCCGACCTGGCTCGATCCCCGCACACTGCCGGCCCGGGTCCAGCAGGGACTCGGCACCCTCTTCCTCAACCCCGGCGAGGGCGAGGACAGCGTCTTCGTCCTCGAGAACCCGGGCTGATCGACACCGCCCTGCGCCGTCCGTGCTCGTCGACGACGCGAGGGCCCTCGCCGTCCACGGGCGGTGGGCGCTCGAGCCGGGACGTGTCGCCAGCACGGCGACCGCCGCTCGGTGAGCTACCTGCTCACCACCCGTCCACGTGCAGCACCTCGTCGAGCGGCTGCCGCGGGGCGGGCTTGAAGTCGGTCCCCTTGGTGTAGGCGACCGGCAGCAACACACCCTGCCTGACCGTCGGCGGGATGCCCAGGGCCTCGGCGACCTCGCTCTCGTAGCGGAGGTGGAGCGTGGTCCAGGCGCTCCCGAGCCCGCGGGCGCGCAGCGCGAGCTGCAGGCTCCACGCTGCCGGCAGCAGCGAGCCCCACAGCCCGGCCTGGTTGCCCGCCGGCAACTCCTCGGTGCCCGTCTCGATCGCGCCGATGACCAGCACCGGAACCTCGGCCATCACCTCGGCGAGGTACTCGGCGCTCGAGGCGACCCGCTTCTGCGTGGCCTCCCGACCGGCGTCGTCCGACGAGTGGTTGGCGGCGTAGCCCGCCGAGTTGCGGTACAGGTCGAAGGACCGCGCGTAGTGGCCGGCGACGATCTTCCGCTTGGCCGCGTCGGTCACCACGATCCAGTGCCAGCCCTGTTTGTTGCTCCCGCTGGGGGCCTGGAGCGCCACCTCGAGGGACTCGCGGAGGACCTCGAGCGGGACCGGGCGCTCCAGGTCCAGGCGTTTGCGCACCGAGCGCGTGGTGCTGAGCAGTTGGTCGGGGTCGAGCGGGAGCAACTGTGCCATGCTCCCGACTCTAGGGAAGGCCCTACAGCGGCAGCCTGCGGAAGATGGGGCGCGGGACGTGCCGGAGCGCCGACATCACGAAGCGGAGCGGGGCGGGTGCCCAGACCAGCTCCTGTTTGGTGCGCACCGCGTGGACGATGATCTCCGCGACCGCCTCCGGGGTGGTCGACAGCGGGGCCGGCTTGAGGCCCTCGGTCATCTTGGTGTGCACGAAGCCGGGCCGGACCACCGTGACGGTGACCCCGAAGGGCCGCAGCGCCTCGGTGAGGCCGGTGTAGAAGGCGTCCAGCCCCGCCTTGGTGGAGCCGTACACGAAGTTCGAGCGGCGCGCGCGCTCGCCGGCGACCGAGGACAGCGCCACCAGGCAGCCGTGGCCCTGCTGCTTGAGCCGGTCGCCCAGCGCCACCCCCACCGAGACCGCCGCGGTGTAGTTGACCTGCGCCAGCTCGACGGCCTTCGCGACGTCCGTCCAGGCCTCCTCGTTGTCCCCGAGCAGGCCGAACGCCACGATCGCCACGTCGACGTCACCCTCGGCGAAGGCCTTGTCGATCACGGCGGGATGGGTGTTCAGCGCGGTGGCGTCGAAGTCGACCGTCTCGACGGCGCAGCCCCTGGCCTCGAGCCGGGCCTTGGCGTCGGCCAGGCGCGGCGACGGCCGCGCGGCCAGCACGACGCGCATCGGCCGGTCCGAGGCGAAGGCCTCGACCGCGGCGAGCCCGATCTCCGAGGTCCCGCCCAGCAGCAGGATGCTCTGCGGGTTGCCCACGGCATCGATCACGACTCGCTCCGCTCGTTCCGGGTGTCGATCATCAGATGAGCTCCAGTCGTCGTGCGAGGTCGGAGGCGAAGACGCCCGCGGGGTCCACGGCGGCGCGCACCTTGCGCCACTCCTCGAGCCGGGGGTAGCCGCGCCGGATCGCCTCCGGCGTGGTCCGCGACTCCTTGGCCAGGTAGTGCCGGCCGCCGGCGTCGAGCACGATCCGGTCGAGCTCGTCGCACAGCTCGCCCAGGCCGGGCCCGATCGGGATGTCGACGCAGAGCGTCCAGCCGGGCTTCGGGAAGGACAGCGGGGCGCGGGTGCCCTCGCCGAACCGCTTGAGCACGTTGAGCGCCGAGACCTGGCCGGCGCCGGTCATCCGCTCCAGCACCGTGCGGATCACGTCGCCCCGGTCCAGCGGCACCACGAACTGGTACTGCAGGAAGCCGTGCGGGCCGTAGCCGCGGTTCCACTCGCCCGCGATGTCGAGCGGGTGCAGGAACTGCGTGATGTTCTGGATCGCGCCCCGCTTCGTCGGCGACTTGCGGTACCAGAGCTCGCTGAACAGCCGGCCGGTGAGGCGGTTGAGCATCCCGGGCGGGAAGACGTCGGGCACCGTCAGCAGCTGCGGTGCGTCGAACCTGAGCGGGTCCTTGCGCTGCTTCGGCCCCAGGTCCGCGAGCGTGGCGTGGTTGGCCCGGGTGAGCAGGCCGCGGCCGAAGTGCTCGCCGGTGGTCACGGCGTCGAACCAGGAGACGGACTCGGCGTACTTCTCGTCGTCCCGGGTCTGGCGCTCCATGAGCTCGGCCAGGTTGTCGATCTGCTCGGTGTCGACCTTGAAGTACGCGGTCTCCACGTGGTGCAGCTTCAGCCGTGCTCGCACGATCACGCCGGTCAGGCCCATCCCGCCGACCGTGGCCCAGAAGAGCTCCTCGTCCGGCCCGTCGGGCGTGAGCTCGCGGATCGAACCGTCGGCCAGCACGATCGTCATCGCCTCGACGTGGTTGCCGAAGGAGCCGACGACGTGGTGCGCCTTGCCGTGGATGTCCGCGCCGATCGCCCCGCCGATGGTGACCTGCCGCGTCCCGGGGAGGACCGGCACCCACAGGCCGAAGGGCAGGGCGCGGCGCATCAGGGTGTCGAGGGAGACACCGGCCTCGAGGTCGACGACGCCCGAGTCGGCGTCGATCGAGTGGATCCGGCCGAGCCCGGTCATGTCGAGCACGGTGCCGCCGGCGTTCTGCGCCGGGTCGCCGTAGGACCGCCCGAGGCCGCGGGCGATCACCCCGCGGCGCCCGGCGGACCGCACCGCGGCGGCGACCTCCTCCGGCGTCCGGGGCGTGATCACCGTGGCCACGGAGGGCGCCGTGCGCCCCCACCCGTGGAGGGTCCGGGTCTCGCTGGCTGGGCTGGTCATCGGGAGCCAGGCTACCGACGCCGCCGGGTGACACCCGTGCCGGCACCCGGGGCCGGTCGACACGGTCACCCGAGCCGGAACCGCTCCTTGCGCGCCAGCTTCGCGACCTTCCGGTGCACCGGGGCGTCGGCCACCGCGTCGAGGAGCGACACGAGGTCGGGATGACCACTGCGCACGCTCCCGCCGAGCAGGTCCAGCTGATCGGCCAGCGGCAGGCCTTCGAAGGCGATCTCGATCCCCCCGGACCCGGCCAGCGCACAGAGCATGTCGGCCGCGGCCAGCCGAGCTTCGTCCGCCGTGAGGTCGGTGGCCGGCTCCTCCACCGGTCGGGCTCCGGCCGGCAGGCGGTCGCCCAGGAGCCAGGCGGCGGCCCCCGCACCCCCGACACCACCGCGTGTGCGTGCCCCCCGCGCAGCCTCGGCGCCGTGCTCGCCGGTCCTGTCGAACACCGCGAGGGCGAGAGCGCGGTCCTCGGCCGTGGCGTCGGACCGGCCGAGGACCTCCCCCGCCTCCCGGGCGGCCCCTTCGGCTCCGCGGTGGTCGATCCAGCCTGCGAGGGCCGAATCGAGCGTCTCCGGGGAGGCGTCGGCGAGTGACCCGCACAGTCCGGGTAGGGAGTCGCGGACCATGTCCTCGACGACCGGCGCGGTGACCCCCTGCTCCACGAGCCGGTCGTGGACCGCCCAGAGTCCCAGCGGCGTCAGCGCGGCGACCCGGACATCGGCATCGCGACGTCCGGTGAGTTCGCGGATCTTCTCCTCGTGGTCCGTGTCGGGCGCCGGCCCGATGCGGAGGGCGCCGAGCGCCTCGGCCATACCCAGGGCATCGACCAGGGCGGCATGCCATTCGGCGCGCTCCTCGTCGACGAGGCCCGCCCAGACGGGAAAGCCGAGCATCCCCACCGGAGCCTGCAGCGTCGCCTCGGTCAGCAACTCGACCGGGACCGGTCCGCCGCCGGCGGTGTACAACGTCAGGTCGACGACCTCGGACATCGACGGCCAGTACCACCACACGCGAGGCCGGAAGCGGGGATGGGCGTCCCGGGCCTCGGCGATCCGACCGAAGGAGTCGAAGACGTGCCGCCAGAGCTCGAGGGGGCGGTGGCGGAGCGCGGCCCGACCCTTCACCGGGACCAGCCGACCCTTGAGAGTGCGGACCAGACCTGCCGCCCGCGCCCACCGCAGGAGCAGGTCGAGCCCGCACGCCTCCGGCTCGGCCTCGTCCGGGCGATCGAGCTCCTGCGCGATCTCCCGCGCCTGCGAGTCGTCGAGCCGGCCCGTCGGGTCGAGCGGTACGCCCGACCCGACCCACTCGATCAGCCGGACGAGTCGCCGGCAGACGAGGCTGGCTTCCGCTGCCGCGATCAGCTCCGCCGGTGGCGCGATCGACACCGGAGGCAGCCGTGGCGGCTCCTCGGGCACGTCCCACGGGTCCGCGGGATCGACGTTGCCGAGGCCGAGGAACCGGCCGGTCGCGCTCGTCACGCCGGGAGACTGGCACACCGGCATCGAGCGCCGGACAGCCGGGCGGTCGTGTCGCGGCCCGATCCTCGTGACACTGTCGATGCGGCTGCTCCCGGGCCGAGGGCGCCGGGCAGCGCCGCGGCCCACCCGTGCCACGCTTCCGCCCGTGTCCGCCCCGCCCGTTCCCGCACCCGCGGTCACCGTGCGTGCGGCGTGGAGCGGGTACGGGCACCTGGGCGTCGCGGCGCTGGTCTACCTCGCGGTCTCGCTGCTCCTGCAGCACGGCGCCCTCGGCGACTTCGCCGGGGCCGCGATCGGGCGGGTCCCCACCGATCCCACCCTCTTCTCCTGGTGGCTCGGCCACACCGCACACGCCCTGACCACGGGCGCGGACCCGCTGGTCACGGACCTGCAGCACTATCCGGTCGGGGTCAACGCGCTGTGGAACACCTCCGTCCCGCTGCTCGGGGTGCTCCTCGCGCCGGTGACGCTCACCGCAGGCGCGACGGCCGCGTTCAACACCGGGATGGTCCTCGGACCGGTGGTCTCGGGCGTGGCGGCGGCGGCCGCGCTCGACGGGCTCGTCCGGTCGCGAGCCGCGCGGGTCGTGGCCGGGGCGCTGTACGCCTTCTCCCCGTTCATGATCGCCCATCTGCAGGCCGGGCACCTCAACCTCGTGTGGGCGGTGCTGCCGCCGGTCCTGCTCGCCCTCGCCCACCGCCTGTTCGTCCGCGACCTCCGCCGGCCCTGGCTCCTCGGCGCCCTCACCGGGCTCGCGCTGGCACTGCAGGCCTGGCTCTACACCCAGACGCTCGCGATCGGCGTGCTGATGCTGGTCGTGCTGGCGGTGGTCCTCGCGGTCCGCTTCCCGGCCCGCGCCGCCGATCGGCTCCCCGGCCTGCTCAGGGCCGCGGCGTCGGGCCTCGTCGTGTTCGCCGTCGTCGCCGGGTACGCGGTGTACCTCGTCCTGGCCGGTCCCGCCCGGCCCCGCGGCCCGCTCCGCTCGCCGGAGTACGGCAGCGCCGACCTCGCCAACACGCTCACTCCCACCTGGTCGACCGCGCTCCGCCCCTGGCCGGCGCCGGCCGAGATGCAGGGCAACCTGGGTGAGCAGGGCGGCTACCTGGGCCTGGCCGTCCTGGTTCTGGCCCTCCTGGCCGTCCTGACGGGTGGCACCGCGGCCCGGGTCGCGGTGGCCACCGGCGTGATCGCCTGGCTCCTCGCGCTCGGTCCCCAGCTGTTCGTCGCGGCCGAGCCGGCCGGGCTTCCCCTGCCGTGGCGCGCCCTCGTGGAGGTGCCCCTGCTGGGCCAGATCGAGCCCGTCCGGCTGCAGGTGGTGGTCACGCTGGCCGTGGCGGTGCTGGCCGGTCTCGCGCTCGACCGGTTCCCGCGACCCGTCGCGCTGGTCGCGATCCTGGCCGCCGTCTCCTGGCTGCCGGCCGACGCCCAGCGCACCACCCCCGCCGTCGCCCCCGCGTTCCCGCAGCTCACGGGCCAGGTGGTCGAGTCCTGGCCGCGGATCACCAGCGACTGGTACGGCGGCGCCGACCCGCTGCGGGTGCAGCTCGCGTCCGGCTTCGGCTACCGGCTCACCGGCGGCTACTTCCTCGGGTCCGACGCCGACCACCCCGTGCTGATCGAGTCGCCGTGGAACCGCTACCAGGCCGGTGCGGCCTGGTCCGAGCTCGTCGCCGGGCCGTGGCGCGGGCTCGCGCCGCTCCTCCCGCCACCGGACGCCGACGCCGCGGCCCGCGACCTGCGCGCGACCGGCACGACCGTGGTCCTCGTCGTGCCGCAGCCGGGTCGCGACCCGGCCCCGGTCCTCGACTGGACCCGCCGGGTCACCGGGTCCGCGGGCTTCCCGCTGGAGGGGGCGTGGGCCTTTCCGCTGGCCGCTACCCTGCAGGGGTGACCGTTCCGCCCCGTCCGGAGTTGAGGATCTCCGACGCCGACCGTGAGCGTGCCGCCGCGCGCCTGCACACGGCGCTGGGCGAGGGCCGGATCACGGTGGCCGAGCTCGAGGAACGCCTCGCCGTGGTCTACGCCGCGCGCTTCGCCTCCGATCTCGTCCCGCCGCTCGCGGACCTCCCCGGCGAGCCGCTCGACGTCATGCAGCCCACCGCGCTGTCCACCCCGGTCGGCCCGCCGATGGTGCTGCGGACGGGGATGGGCCAGCTGCGGCGCACCGGTCGCTGGGTCGTCCCGGCGCGCCTGCGCGTGCACAGCACGATGGGCTCGGTGCTGCTCGACTTCACCGGCGCCGAGCTGACGCACCCCGTGATCGAGGTCGAGCTGGAGCTGGGCGCAGGTTCGGCCCGGTTGCTGGTGCCGGACGCCTCCAGCGCCGACGTCGACGGCCTGGTCGCGGTCATGGGCACCGTCCGTAGCAAGGTGCCGAGCGTGGCCCGTCCCGGCGCACCCCATTTCCGGGTCTACGGCCGCGCGGGCATGGGTTCGGTGACCGTCCGGCGGCGCTACCGCCTGGGTGGCTACAGCTTCTGATCCGACGCCGCGGTCGCGCCGGTCGCAGCAGGGTCGTGCGGTCGTGGGGGCTGGGGTGGTCGGCTCTCAGCGAGCCCGGAACACCACGGTCCGCAGCATCACGAAGTTGATCGCGGTGGCGGTGCCCTGCGAGATCACCCAGGCGATCGACGCCTTGAACCCGATCTCGGGCAGCAGGTAGAGCGCGAGCGCGTTCACGCCGACCGCGATGCCGAAGGTCGTGGCGTAGAGCAGCACGAACCCGGCCAGCCGGTCCCGGCCGCCCGCGGCGTCGGCGAAGGTGAAGCGCTTGTTCAGCAGGTAGGCGGTGGTGGTGCCGCAGACGAAGCTGATCGCCCTGGCGAGCCAGGTGGGCGCGTCGAGCGCCAGCAGCAGGTGGTAGATCCCGAAGTCGACGGCGGCGGACAGCACACCGACCACGGCGAACCGGACGAGCTGGCCGACGAGCCCGTGGCCGGCGCGAACAGGGGTGGCCTCGGGCTCGGTCGCGGTCACGCGTCGAGGGTACCGAGGCCCGCCCCGGCCGGCGTTCAGGGGGCGCGGTGGAAGCGCTCGGCGCGCCCCTGGTTGAGCAGCCGCAGCCAGTTCCGGAACCCGCGCGGGTCCTTCTTCGTGACGAGGAAGTACCAGGCGAAGCGGGGCAGCTCCAGCAGCCCGATCCGGCGCATCCCCGGCTGGCTCATGAGGAAGCCGCGGTTGCGGTAGGTGTAGTACCGCTTCGTCGGGTCCTCGGGGTCCTGCGCGTGCAGCCGCCCGCCGAGCATCGGCTTGAACTCCTCGCCGCCCTGCGGGTGCAGGTAGGTGGCCTGCAGTGCGGTGCCGAACGGCAGCCCGGAGCGCAGCATGCGGCGGTGGGTCTCCACCTCGTCCCCGCGCACGAAGAGCCGCAGGTCCGGCACGCCCACGACGTCGAAGGTCGACGCCCGGAACAGGGCCCCGTTGAAGAACGACGCGATGCCGGGCAGCAGGTCCTGGTCGCCCTCCGGGTCGGCGGCGAGCAGGGCGGGGCGGGTGCGGTGCCAGGTCAGGCCGCGGCGGAGGGGGAACGCGAGGCGCTCCGGGTCCGCCTTGTCCGCGACGACCGGCGAGACGGCGGCGAGCCCGCGCCGCTCGGCCAGGTCCAGCAGGGTGGCGAGGGCGGACTCGTCGCCGGCGTGCCCGTCGTCGTCGCCCAGCCAGATCCAGTCCGCCCCCAGGGCGAGCGCGTGCAGGATGCCGAGCGCGAACCCGCCCGCGCCGCCGAGGTTGTGCCAGGACGGCAGCCAGGTGGCGGGCACGCCGCAGGCCTCGACGACCTCCCGAGCCGGCCGGTCCGGGCCGTTGTCGACGACGACGAGGTGTGCGAGCGGGTGGGTCTGCTTGGCCAGCGCGGCCAGCGAGTCGACCAGCAGTTCGCTGCGGTGCCGGGTGACGACGACGGCGACGACCGACCCCGGGGGGAGCGCGTCGCTCACGAGGCGGCGTCCTCGTGGGCCGGCTTCTGCAGGCGGCCGTGGACGGGGTGATCGGCGAGGACGTCGCGGCCCTTGTAGTGGTGAAGCACCTCGCGCAGCGGCCCGTACTCGCGGATCGTGCCGTGCTCCATCCAGATCGCGGTGTCGCACAGGTCGGCGAGGAACTCGTCCGAGTGCGAGGCGAAGACGAGGATCCCGGAGCGCTCCACCAGCTCGTTCAGCCGGTTGCGGGCCTTCGCGAGGAACTCGGCGTCGACCGCGCCGATGCCCTCGTCGAGCAGCAGGATCTCGGGATCGATGCTGGTCACGACGCCGAGCGCGAGGCGCACCCGCATGCCCGTGGAGTAGGTGCGCAGCGGCATGGACAGGTAGTCGCCGAGTTCGGTGAACGCCGCGATCTCGTCCACCCGAGCTTCCATCTCCTTACGGGTCATCCCGAGGAAGAGGCCGCGGATGATGATGTTCTCGAGGCCGGAGATCTCCGGGTCCATGCCGACGGCCAGGTCGAAGATCGGCGCGACCTTGCCGCGGACGGCGGCCCGACCCCGGGTGGGCTCGTAGATGCCCGACATCAGGCGGAGCAGCGTGGACTTGCCGGCGCCGTTGTGCCCGACGAGCGCGACGCGGTCGCCCCTGCGCAATGCGATCGTGATGTCCCGCAGTGCCTCGATGATCGGCACCTTGGCCTCGGTGCCGATCCGGCCGCCCGCGCGCCCGAGGACGGACTTCTTCAGCGACCGCGTCTTCGCGTCGAAGATGGGGAAGTCGACGCAGGCGGCGTCGAGGTCGATGCTCGGCTCGGTCATCTCACACCCAGTACGCCACGCGGGCCCGGTAGTTGCGCATGCAGATCAGGCCGACGGCCCAGCCCACCACGGTGATGGCGAGGACGACGTACCAGTACCGCCACACGGTCTCCTGGCCCAGCAGCGGCCGGCGCAGGATCTCCAGGAAGTGGAAGACCGGGTTGAGCTCGACGAGCCGGGCGCGCTCCTGCACCGCCGGGTTGTCGCCGAGGATGTCCACGGACCAGACGATCGGGGTCAGGTAGAAGATCAGCTGGACGACGCTCGCGATGATCGGCGGGATGTCCCGGAACCGGGTGGCGAGGATGCCCGACAGGATCGCGATCCACCCGCCGTTGATCGCCAGCAGCGCGAACGCGGGGATCGCCAGCAGCAGCGACCACCCCAGCGGGTGCGGGAACACGATCATCAGGACCACCCAGATGACCAGGTTGTGCAGGAAGAACAACGTCTGGCGCCACACCAGCCGGTAGACGTGCAGGGACAGCGGCGCCGGGAGGAACTTGATCAGCCCCTCGTTGGCGATGAAGACCTCGCTGCCCTCGAGGACACAGCCGGAGACGAAGTTCCAGATCAGCAGCCCGACGGCCACGTGCGGCAGGAACTCCGCCAGCGAGACCTGGAACAGCAGCGAGTACAGCAGCCCCAACCCGAGCGCGATCACGCCCATGCTGATGCTGATCCACAGCGGGCCGAGCACCGAGCGCCGATAGCGCTGCTTGATGTCCTGCCAGCCCAGGTGGCCCCACAGGGCGCGCTGCTGCCACCCCTGACGCAGGTCCCCGAACGCGCGCGCCCAGCTCCGCGAGCCGGGCGCGTCGGCGATCACCGGGCGCGCCCGCCCTGCGGTGCTGTCGTCCACGGTCACGGCCACCCGATGAGGGTACCCACGGGGCGGTGATCGGCCGCGAGCGGTGGGAGACCCGTCGCGACCTGCGCGGACACCGGCCTACAGGTACTGACCGGTGCCGCGCCCGCCGCCCTCCGGGACCTGCCCCGGCAGCTGGCCGCCGATGCCCGGGGGGAGCCCGCGACGCATCTGCTCCAGCTGGGCCCGCGCGGCCATCTGCTGGGCGAACAGCGCGGTCTGGATGCCGTGGAACAGGCCCTCCAGCCAGCCCACCAGCTGCGCCTGGGCGATGCGCAGCTCACCCTCGCTCGGGGTGGCGTCCTCGGTGAACGGCAGCGAGAGCCGGTGCAGCTCCTCGCGGAGCTCCGGGGCCAGGCCGTCCTCGAGCTCCTTGATCGAGTTCTCGTGGATCTCGCGGAGCCGGGCGCGCGAGGCCTCGTCGAGCGGGGCGGCACGCACCTCCTCGAGCAGTTGCTTGATCATCGTGCCGATCCGCATGACCTTGGCCGGCTGCTCGACCATGCTGCCGACGCCGCCCTGGTCGCCGTCCTCGTCGTCGGCCTGGCGGATCTCCGACTGCGGCACGCGGGCCATGCCGACCGGGCGCCCGTCGGGCCCGATCACCATGACCTGCTGCTGGCCGTCGTCCTCTGGTGCCGTCATGACCCCCATCATGCCCGCCTACTCGGCCACCAGCAGCAGCTTGCCCACCACGCCGCCCGCCTCGAGCGTGCGGTGCGCCTCCGCGGCCTGCGACAAGGGGAAACGGGCGTGCACGATCGGCTTCACCCGGCCGTCGCCGAGCATCGGCCAGATCTGCTCGCGCACACCGCGCACGACCGCGCCCTTGCCGTGCGGGCCCTCGACCGGGCGGCCGCGCAGCCCCATGGCGGTGACGCTGCCCCGCTTCGCCAGCAGCGCACCGATGTTCATCTCGGCCTTCACGCCGCCCTGCATCCCGATGATCATCAGCCGCCCGTCGGACGCCAGCGCGGCCAGGTTGGCCTTGAGGCCCTTGGCACCCATGTTGTCGAGGATGACGTCGGCGCCGTGGCCGTCCGTCGCCTTCTTCAGCTCCTCCGGCACGTCCGCGTCGTAGTCGATCACGATGTCGGCCCCGAGCTCACGGCAGACGTCGAACCGGGCCGGGTTGGCGGTGGCGGCGACGCGGGCGCCGAGCGCCTTCGCGACCTGGATCGCGTGCGTGCCGATCCCGCTGCTGCCGCCCTGGACGAGGAAGGTCTCGCCCTCGGCGAGCCCCGCGCGGTCCACGACGTTGGACCACACCGTGCAGGCGACCTCGGGCAGGCCGCCGGCCGTCTCCAGGTCCACGCGCTCGGGCTGCGGCAGCAGCTGGGCGGCCGGGACGACGACCTTCTGCGCGTACCCGCCGCCGGCCAGCAGTGCGCAGACCTCCTCGCCGACCGACCAGCCCGTGACCCCCTCGCCGAGCGCGGCGACCCGACCCGAGCACTCCAGCCCGAGGATGGCCGACGCCCCGGGTGGAGGCGGGTAGTTCCCCTGCCGCTGCAGCAGGTCCGCCCGGTTGACGGCCGTGGCGACGACGTCGAGCAGGACCTCGCCGGGACCCGGCTCGGGATCCTCGACCTCGGTCCAGCGCATGGTCTCCGGGCCGCCCGGCTCCGCCACCGTGATCGCGTACATGCCCGTGGACGCTATTCCGTCGTGGCCGCGGACGCAGTCCGGCAGGCTGGTGCGCCATGGTGGAGACGGTCCGGCACTGGCCGCAGCGCGATCTGGTCCTGCGCACCCCGCGGCTCGAGCTCCGCCCCGACGACGACGCGGGCCTGGCCGAGCTGGTCGAGGTCGCCTACGCGGGCGTCCACCCGCCCGGGCGGATGCCCTTCCTCGTCCCGTGGACGGACGCCGATCCCCGGTACATGGGCCGCGGCACGCTGCAGCACTTCTGGGCGGAACGGGCCCGGTTCGCGCCCGACGCGTGGGCGCTGCACTTCCTGGTGCGCCACGGGGGCCGGGTGATCGGCGTGCAGAGTCTGACGAGCACGCAGTTCGCCGCACGCCGCGAGGTCGACTCCGGCTCCTGGCTGGGCTTGGCCCACCAGGGCCGCGGGTTCGGCACCGAGATGCGCGCGGCGATCCTCGGCTACGCCTTCGACCACCTCGGGGCCCGGTACGCCCGCTCCGACGCCTTCGCCGACAATGCCGCCTCGCTGCGGGTGTCGGAGAAGCTCGGCTACGTGCGCGACGGGATCTCGATCGCCGCGCCGCGCGGGGAGCCGGTGAAGAACCTGCGGATGCGGTTGACACCCGAGCGGTTCGCGCGCCCGGGCTGGACGCTGGTGGTGGAGGGGCACGGCCCGGAGCTTGCCGGACTGCTCGGCGCGGCGTGAGGAGTTGTCCACAGGACCCGGATCCTGTGGACGACCCGGTGTCGATCCCGGCCCGGACCGCTCCGAGCGTCGGTGCCGCGGCCGAGCGTGCGGCCATGACCACCCACGGCCGCGAGCCGAACCCCGAGCGGACCTCCTCCCGCGCCCCCTCCGCCTCCTCGCCCGCCTCCTCGCCCGCCTCCTCGCCCGCCGCCTCCTCCGCCGGCCCGGTCTCGGCCTGGCAACGGGTCCTCTGTGTGGTGCTGGGGATGGGCGCCGGGCAGGTCGACGCGCTGCGCAGCCGGCTCGCGGCCGGACTGGTCCGGCGCGAGTGCGACGGTTCGCTCCGCGAGGTGCAGCGCTGGGCTCGGATCCACCGCGTGCCCTGGGATCCGCTGGAGGGCGGCCTGCGCACGCTCGGCGCCCGGTGCGACTGCGAGGCGCTGGAGGTCGTGGAGCGGGAGTGACCTCCCTCAGCCCAGGCTGTTCGTGCCGAAGGTGTCGCAGCGCGCGGGGTCGCCGGTGCGGTAGCCGGTGGTGAACCACTTCTCCCGCTGGGCCGAGCTGCCGTGCGTGAACCGGCTCTGGTCGACGCGGCCCCCGCCGAGGTTGCTCTGGATGTAGTCGTCCCCGATGCGGGAGGCGGTGTCGAGGGCGGCGGCCACGTCGGCGTCGGTCACGTCGGTGATCAGCGGCCGGCCGGTGGCGGTCGGGGTGGTGGTGGCGTGGTTGCCCCACACCCCGGCGTAGCAGTCGGCCTGCAGCTCCAGCCGCACCGAGCCGGAGGTCGGGCCGCTGTCGCCGGCGCGGACCCGGCCGTTGGTGCCGAGCAGGTTCTGGATGTGGTGGCCGTACTCGTGCGCGATCACGTAGGCACGGGCGAAGGGGCCGCCCTCGGCGCCGAACCGCTGCTCGAGCTCCTGGAAGAAGGTGAGGTCGATGTAGACCTCGGAGTCCGCCGGGCAGTAGAAGGGCCCGACGTCGGAGGTCGCGCCGCCGCAGCCGTTCGTGCTGACCTGGCCGGAGAAGAAGTTGGTGCGCGGCGCGGTGTAGGTCTGTCCGGCGCGGGCGAACGCGTCGGACCAGTAGCCGTCGAGCGAGTTGACCACCGCGGTCACCTCGCAGTCCAGATCGGAGTTGGCGTCGGCGCCGGTGCGGCAGCTCTGGGCGATCTGCGTGTTGTCGGCGCTCTGGCCCGCGGGCAGCCCGGACAGCCCGCCGGGCGGCGCGAAGCCGCCCGAGGTCCCGCCACCCCCGCCCAGGGAGGAGAGCACGAAGAAGAGGAGCAGGCCCACGATCCCGAGCCCGCCGCCGCCGAGCGCGACCCGGCCGCCGAGCGCGCCGCCGCCACCACCGCCGGAACCGCGCAGGTCGTCGATGTTCGACGTGTCCAGGTCCGCGTTCTCGTCGAACCGCATGCGTGCTCCTCCTCCGATGCCCGGGGCGGGTGACCCGCGGACCGACGCGAAGATCCCACCACACCCGCGCAGTCGGGTCGACACGACGCGAGCCCGACCGAGCGAAGGCCCGCGTGCGGCCGCGAGGTGGGCGGATGCGAGGTGGGCGGATCACGGGACGGGCACCGCGGAGTCCCCAGTAGTGTGCGGACTGTGACGGATCACGCGTCGGCCGACCCGGAGGCCTCCTCCACCCCGTGGCTGGACGAGGGGGAACAGCGGTTCTGGCGGGCGTGGATCCTCTCCTCGACCCTGCTGGAGAACCGGTTGAACCGCGACCTCCAGGAGGCCCACGGCCTCTCCCACGGGGACTACGGCGTGCTCGGCGTGCTGTCCGAACAGGAGGGGCACCGGATGCGGATGAGCGTGCTGGCCGAGATGCTCGCGCTGTCCAAGTCCCGGCTGTCGCACCAGGTATCCCGGATGGAGAAGGCGGGGCTGGTCCGCCGGGACGGCGACGTGTCCGACGGCCGCGGCATCTTCGCCTGCCTCACCCCGCACGGGCACGAGCGGCTCGTCGCCGCGGCGCCGACCCACGTCACCGGGGTCCGCAAGTACGTCGTCGACCTGCTCGACACCGAGGAACGGGCCCAGGCCGCCGTCTTCCTGGAACGCGTCGCCGCTCGCCTCCGGGACTGCTCGTAGCGGCAGCCCCTCCCGGGGCCAGCCGCTAGGCTGCCCGACGGAAGCGTGGCAGAGAGGCCGAATGCACTCGCCTTGAAAGCGAGAGACACGAGAGTGTCCGGGGGTTCGAATCCCTCCGCTTCCGCAACGTCCCTGCTCACGGGGCTCTTACAGCCCCGGACGATAGCACGGTGAAGATCACTGGGACAGTCGTTGTGCACTCGCCATCGAAGTTCTGACCGGGCGGTCAGACGGGTTTCAAGGCTCCGGGCTACGGGGTCTCCTCGGCGAGCCTCCGGGGACTCCTCGCCTGATTCGGCCGCTCTGCCACGCAGCGGTACGACAACCCACGGGACAGGAGCCAGGACTCAGCGGCAGGAATCCCGCCGATCTCCACGGCGTCGAGAAGGTCCGCAACATCGGTCCTGACGGCCTCCCAGGCGTCACGAGGAATCACGATCATGTCCTCGCCGCCCTTGTCCTCTGCGGCGATTTCCTCGTCCGTCTTCTCCCGGTGAAGCCCTGCCCACGCTCGGAGATCCCGGGACCACGTGAGCTGTCGGCGGCCGTGAGACACCCGCTCCCACGTCCACCAGAGTTCAACGTCGTCGGCTAGCCCGGTCGCGAGAGCGTCACGGAGGATCGCGAATGGGGATCTATTGCCATTTCTAGCGTCCTTCGCAGACGGAGCCGTGATCTCGGCGGTGATCTTCGCGATGTAGTCGGAGACCTGTTCGATTGAGTCGGCGGTCATCCGGACCGGCCGGACGTCCAGGCCCCCACGATCGGCGACGGCGGAGAGACCGATCTTCGTTAGCTTCCGCTCCCACCGGGCGAACATCCGATCCCCGAGTGCCCACATCATCTCCGGAGACGTCGGACCGTCGAGAGCGACGACGACGTGAGTGTGGACGTGCCACCCGGCAGGGCCGTGCGTGACCTCCACCGTCCGGACCCACCCGAGGACCCCGAACCGGTCCTGATCGTCCTTCCACCCTCGTCCGGTCGTCACAGCCCCCCACGCGGCCGTCAGAGCGTCCCAGAGATCCGACAACCGGTGACCCCGGTTGTGCCGCATCGTCAGCGTCACCAGAGCGGCAGAGCCACCCTCAGCGGCTACGGCGGTGAGGACGTGGGCGACATCCGCCGACCGCTCCGCACCGATCTTCCGGGCACAGACCGGGCACGCCCACGGAGACCCGCACGACTGAAGCCCCGAGAGACCCGCTCGGCGACCCTCGTCGGTCTCGGACACCCGGACGACAGCGCCACCCTCCGACGTGTGCGCCACCCGCCCACAGTTCCGGAGCCTCGGAAGGTTCGTCAGCTCCCACAACCGGGACCGCCACGCCATAGCCTCACGACGCCGCGACCGCCGCTGAACCTCCCGGGAAGGGTTCTCCGCAGTGGTACTGAACCTCCCGGGAAGGGTTCTCCGCAGTGGTACCAAGCGGCGGCTTCGCCGCCGGGCCGACCGCCCCGCTTACGCCTCCGGCGACGCGGGCGGCGGCCACGCTCTGAGCCGTCATCACGCGGCCACCCGGGAGACATACTCCGCGTACCCGCCGACCCACGGACCTCGGACACGGGAGAGCGGACGACCGGGAGCGGAGAGCAGAGCGACCCCGGGGACCTCGGACGAGTGGCGCGCCGCTGTCTCGGTGTCAGCGTCGGTGTGCAGGAGCCGTACGGCGTCGAGGTTGTCGACCCGGAACGAGAGCCGTAGCGAGCACTGGGCGCGCTCGTTCGCCCCGATGATTCCGGCCTCGGCGCGCTGGGCGACGAGGACCAGGCGGAAACCCGCCTTACGTCCCTCGGAGAGCAGACGGGCGACGAGGGCACGCACCCGCTTCGCTTGCTTCGCGTCCAGGGCGTCAAGCCACCGGAGAAGACCCGGATACTCCTCTAACACGAGGAACAGGAGCGGGAATTCCGGGGTGATATCGAGGACATCTTTATCGTGCGGAATGCTCGCGACTCGGTTATCCATTTTGGCGACGGCCTCGGAGAGGAACCGTTCAATGGCGTCGGGGTCCTTTAGTCCGAGGAGGGAACCGGACTCGAACGGCCGGAGCAGAATCCCGGACGGGTCGATACCACCGATAGTGAGCGGGAATCCCGCCCGGTTACGGTCGGAGAGCTGGGACAGGAACGCGTAAAGCCACGCGGATTTACCCGAGCCTGTGGAGCCCTGGACGACGATGTGACCGGTACGGGACACAGCCTCGGCAACCCGGTTGCCATCCTCGTCCCGAGCGATCACGATGGGTGCGTCGAAATCCTCGGCGGGACCCGGGAGCGGGTACACGTCCCCGAGGGGGTCCGAATCGAGAAGGGTCACGATGACCCACTCCCCGAGCCCTCGGGGTTCCACTCGCAGGCTGTAGGCCCCCAGGTGGGGTGCCAGACGCGCGGCGGCGGCTCGGATGTCCTGGGCGGTCATACCGGGCTGTAGACGCACGGTGAGCCGCCGAGGAGGTCCGAGGACAACGAAGGTGACCGCCGGGGGGATCACGGTGGGGCCGGTGACGGTGTCGACGGTTCGGACCAGACCCGCACCCTCGCACGCTCGGTTCCATGCTCGGACGATCGAATCGGCTTCATACGCGTCCACCTGGTCCTGTAGAGCTGCCTCCTTCCACCTCCCGAACACCTAAGCCGCCTTCCGGTCGAAGAGGGGAATAACGTTGGCAATCGGGTGCGACGAGGTATCCGGAATCGGGTCCTCGGCGGGAAGGTCCACGATCACCACCTGTTCGGCGGGGTCGTGCCCCTTCGCCCACGGAACGGGACGCCGGTACAGCGTCACTCGGAGCCATCCGCGATCACGCGGGACGAGGAAGACGGCGATATAGCCGCACAGCATCGCGGCGAGAACTAGCGAAATGTGAACGGGCGCCAGGGACCAGACCCATACGGCGAAATCCCACAACCGGGCGAGAATCCAGCCGATGACGGACACAAGTTCTCCTCTCAGACGTAGGAAGGGACCGGCCCCGGGCACAATGGGGCCGGTCCCGAGGGGGAGCGGACTAGTTCGCGGCGGTGTAGATAGCTGTCGAATCACCACGGTCTACGTGGAGATCTACGCCCAATCGGCTTGCGACGAGAGCGGCAACGGCCTCGGCACCGTCATGCATCGTCCCGGCGTCTGTCCGGCGAGGAGGCGCATTGCGGTACGCCTCCGACAACTCCTCACGAGTGACGGTGACGGATGCCATCACGCGGCCTTCGCAGCCGGGACGCCCTCGATACCGTCGGCTCGCATCGAAAGGGCGACGCGGCCGGTGGAACGGTCCGCGTACGGGACGGCGACGAGGTTCACGAACCGAACAGGCTTCCAACGGTCGGACTTCGGCTCATCCCACGAAGCGACACGGACACCAACGACCTCCGCCCGATCCGCGTCGGGATCGTCCACGAGGACGTCAACGACCCACACGGGAACGCCGTTCTCGTCCTTAGCCTGATTTCCGGACCGACGGCGCTGACCGTCGGCGAGTTCGACATACTCAGCGCGAGCGGCAGCCTTACCGGTACCAATCAGGGTCACGCGGTTCTGGTCAACGGGAATGGTTCGCATCTCTGTTTCCTCTCGTGTGTGTTGTTGTTGTCGGCTGTTAGTGGCGCGTTATGGCTAGGGGAAGCTATTCCCGGCCGTGTTCCTTCGCGGAACACTCGGCGCATACGGTCGGAACCTCAGGCTCCGGAGGAGCCGACCACACGATGAACCGGCGGCACTCAGAGCACCTAATCCCTACAGCACCCGGGAACGGTGGTCCTGCGGCCTCGTCGTGATACCGGGCAATCAGGCGGTTACGTGCCGCTCTAACGGTTCGATGCTTACCGGCCACGTGCGTACACCCGGTGTTCGTGCTCAGTCTCGACAGTGACCGACGATCGGGGTAGACCGTTTCGCTCGGCGAGCAGGTACGCACCTTCTCGGTACGACCTCGCCCTACCGATCACTTCGCCCTCGGACTCCACGACGTAGACGTCCCGGCGACCGGTGGCGCCGTACTTGTCCAGGACGATCTCTCCGCCGAAATCCAGCTCATCGCACGTCACGAGCGCCCGACCCGGCCTCACGACGTCCACGAGGACGAGGACCCACATCGGGACCTGAACCGGCAACCTCACCGCGCGACCTCCTAAGTCGGGCAACTCCCACAACACCCACACCGTATCACGGACTCCCACAACTCCCACAAGTCCCAACTTCTACGGCATCGCGGTCGACGTGTGCGACCATGCGGACATGCCCGATGACCAGCCGCTAATCCGGACCGCAGAGGCGGCGCGTGCGTTGGGCGTCTCCTCGGAGACGTTGCGTCGGTGGTCCCGTGCAGGACGTGTGAAGCCCGCTCGGCGCACCCTCGGCGGGCAAGACCGGTGGGACCTCGAAGACCTGAAACGTCAGGTGGACGCGTTAGCCGACGAGCACGGCTAGTTGTTGCGAACCGCTAAACCGTGCTGGTGAGCTCACACGGCCGGCGTGGGGTGATCTTGTGAGAAGGCCACAACACCGGGGCTCCGCCCCGAGCCCCGGCCTCTGCTCCCGGGTGGCTCCGCTACCCGCCCGCTTCCGGCCCACAAGGGCTACACGACCACACCAGGGTCCGCACGGTTGGCATGTCGGGCGCGGCTCCGCTCGTCGGTGCGGACCCTGCCGCGCCCGTGTAGGGCTTACGCCGCCGAAAGCGACCGGGTAGCTCACCTGAGATGGGAGGGGACCCCCGGGTTCCCGAGCCGCTTCCCACAACCGAGACACGGAGCCCCCTCCGCAGCGGCCGACCTTAGGGGGTCACAAACCGGGTGACACGGACGGGTCGTCCAAGCATGATCCAGAACGCGGGACGGTTGGCTTCGCCTCCCGTGGGCACGCCCCGGTTACCCCTGGGGCGTGTTCTTTCATGGTGGGCGAGGCGTCAACCCACACGCATGGTCAGCCCCCTGCGTCCCCCCGGACGCCATGACCAGGGTCATCACGCCCCGCCCGGACAAGAGGTTACAACACTCAGACGTGCTGTAACCCGCCCAACCGGACTACTCGCCGGTACCGGTTGACGGAGTGGATCACGTAGGCGACCCTGGCAACCGCAGCGGTCCCCCTTCGCTGTCGGCACGCCCCGCCTACCCCCCCGGTCGGGGCGTGCCGTTCAAACCCGAGTTGACGGCCAGTAGCCGTGGACACGCTCACGCGAACCCTTGTGCCGCCGCGAGCGGTGCCGAAGGGGAAACCCGCCGACCGACGGGAACCACCTCATCTACCGATGAGCTAGCTAGCCTTCTCCTCGTAGGGCTTAATGCCCAGTGGCTTAGCCGAACCCACCAGAGACAGACCCGCAGCCTCCAGCACCTTCGTAACCGTCACGATCGCCTGGACGGCCTCGATGTCATCCTCGGTGACGACCGCAACGCAAAAGTCGATCGACGAGACGGGACCGACTGCGTCATGCACTTCCGCCGGATGCTCGGCGGGATCCCTCCGTACCGCAGCCGTCCGATAAGCGGCAAGCGCCCGCCGGTAGACCTCATGCGGGGTTTTGCCGTCTTCAACGGCGATGGTGAAACTGACGAACGTCTTCTGAGACACGGGAACCCTGTCCGGACCGATCAGCGGCCCTAGGAAGCGAACACGAAGCGTTTGCCACGATGGTCGGACGGTAGCCCGATCAGGAAGGCATCCCCGCCACAAACCACTCAACGTTCGCCAATGTGCGCTTTGGGAGCGCTCAGCGCGCCCCGAACGGGTGTCGAGTCAAGCTGAACGTCGTAGGCAGGGGATAGCCGGAGAGGTTGGCTAGGGACTGCCAGTCCAGCCCCAGGCGGTCCTTCGCAGCCCTGAGCAAGCGGGGCATCCGGTCCGGCCCTACGGCTTCAAGGTCCGCGACCACGCCGTCAACGGCCCGCCGCAGCTCCTCGTCGGACAGCTCAGCAGGGTCCCGGAGTCTCAACCTCAGCAAGTCGCCCACGACGGGAGCCTAGCGCTCCCGGAGGTCCCAGACGGGACGATGTGCAGGGGACCCACGGTGAGCCCCCTTCTCCGAGTGCTGACCATCGCAACGGTCCAGGACGAGGATCATCCGGGGCAACCCGGTCGCATCCCGGCTCATCGGATACCAACACCGCTGGTTCAGCCATTCCAGGAACTCCTGATCCGGCTCCTCGCCGTCGAGAAACACGGTATCACCGAACTGTCTCAACGAGCCATCCGATCCTCGGGGAGAGTGGTCGCAACGGCGAGGAAGTCAGCCAAGGTCGACCCTAACGCTTCCATAATCGCAGGAGCGGCCGAACCCACGAGGGTCTGTAGCTCCCGGGCATACGCAGACCACGACTCGTATGCCTGATACTGCCTGTGTGTGCGAGACGCCGACGGGTCGATTTGGATCACGGGGCTCAGAAGCCCACGAGGCAGATCGGCCAGAACGTCGTCGCTCTTCCCGTTCCGCTTAATCCTAGTCGCCATTCTTCTCCCAACGCAGATTAGCTAGCCGTCGGAAATATTCGGCCTGCTGTTCGGCCTTCTGGTTTGCCCTGACCTCGTCGTCAGGGAGCCCTAGTTGCTTCATATACCGGGCGTAAGACTCCCCGGCCACGCGGATTTCAGCAATTAGCGGGTTGATGACTTTTTGCTTCATGCTGCCGGAGACGACGTGTTCGGGATTTGCTGCGAATACGGCCCTCAGCTCAGAGATTGTGTCGAGCTGCCGACAGGCAAGCTCTAGCGTTCGATATTCGTCCGGCCTCAGGACTAGGGTCGGGTCACTTAGTACCTCATCCCACAATGAAGCCCCAGCCGCGCCTAGATCAGCGGGCTTTTCCATTACAATAACCTTCCTGGAATACAAAAATGGCCCAGAGAACGTCTCTGGGCTGAAAAACAGGGTCTCGCACGCAAGTCGATCGACGGCTCAGCTATACGCACCGATCGAGGGTTCCCCAGGGGAGGGAATCCCCCCTGGGGGTCGCACCTCGACTCTATCCGATTCGTCCACGCCAACGCAACAGATGATCCCATGGTTTCTACGTGTCCATCCCAGCACATCAAAGGAATGATTGATTTGATTCGTTCCTCAGGATGTGGACAAGGCAGGCACTACACGAATCTCATTACCCACACGTGCACCACCCCACTATGTAGTAGCTACCTCGTCACCGGTAACACTCATCTACTCGGACCACATAACCCGCGTCCGTACACCGGCAGCGCTCGTGTACCCCATACCTACGCACTCCCCGTAATCCAAGCGTGTAGCAATCACACGGAAGACGAGAATACAGATTGCACGACATAATGCCTAAGAATACAGGGGCTATCATCGAGAATCCTGAGGCAGCAATCACGTCTTGAATGATCTGTTTGATGCCTTGGTGTGACCACTACTTGGCTTGGGCCTTTCGACCTCGAAGCTTGATGTAGCTTGACTGCTCCGCCCTGAGATCATTGACGGCCTCATAGACATCCGCGAGCAATAAGAGTTCTCGACGCGCTATTGCCCTAATATCTGGTGACGAGTCGGTGGCACGCCGACGCGTGTTGGCCCACTTCTTTTCCAGATCCAAACAAATGAACCCGCAGTAGTCGCCGGTCCTTCTGTTCGGTCCCAAGGATACCCAGCCTGGGCACCCGTCCCGCTTACACGGTTTGTATCCGTCCATCCTCTAGCACCTCTATTCAGCCCTCAGATCGCCGTGAGTAGCCGTCTCAGGGTTCCCAAGGGTAAAGACACCGGGGACGTCTTCGCGGCTATCTGAGACGATCTCAGGGCTTGTTTTCAGACCACCGGCGACGCGTACAGGTCGCCGAGTAGATCATTACGCCTCATCGAAACAGACCCATCCCGAAATCCTGCGAAGCAGCCCAGTAGGTCTGACGCCGGTCATCCCAATCATCCGTGGACTCAGGGAGCATGAGAGGAACACCGGACCGCAACGTAACCGGGTACAGCCCGAACGGCAGATCCGTCGATACTGCACCCTTCCGAGCCGAGTCGGTGAGGTGGAAAAACTCGGACACATCACCGGACCCGATATCACCAGCGATCGTCACCGTGTAACCGCCGTCAACCGCGTCCGCTCCACGAGGCTTTAGACCCGGAAGGCCAAACGCGAGGAGGATATCGGCGATCTTGTTCATCTCCTCGGCGGAATTCCGGGCACGGTGCCAATCCTTTACGCCGTTACCCGACTGATCCAACACGGCAGCGTCGGCGATAGAACCGCAATCCTTCACGGTTTCGTACGCCTCAACGAACACGCGCGCCTCTGTATCGAACCGATCAGAGAGACTCGGGAGCACATCGTCCACACAGGCACCGAACGCGGCGATTACCTCGTCCGCCGCCTGGGCGACGAGGAGGTCCTTAGCCCGCTTCGTAGCGTCCTGACGGGCTAGAGTGTCGGCATACGTGTCCAGGGCATCTACGGCCTCGGTAGCCGTGAGACCCGCGATCCGTGGCGCCGGGGCGTCAACACGAACACTGGAGACAGCGCGGTACACCTCAAGAGCGTCGGTGACGGTACGCGGCCTCTCGATGCCGTAGGTGTCCAACAGCGCTAGAGCACGCTCCCGATCCTTGATAGCGGTCAAGGTCTGAACCGTCAGACCACCGAACACAGACGGGACGGCGTTTCGAGCGTTCTCGCGTCGATAAGCCGGATCAAGCTCAGGGACATGCATGACATCGCGACCGGTGATCGGGTCACGGGAAACACTGAGGCCGGTAGAAGGGTCAACGTGCGAGGGAATAAGGTTCATTCTAGATCCTATCAGCGGTCAAACGGGGTAATCTCGGTGTTCCAACCGAGCTGATCAAAAACGAGGGCTACAAAATCGCCCTCAGGGTTGTCGGGCTCGGCGACCTTGTCAGTAATAACACGAGGTGTTGCCGGGTTGACGTCCACCTCGTTGTTGTTAAGCAGTATCGAACGGATCTGGTCGATAAGGGTTCCGTTGGGATCGATAATGTCACTCAATGTTGTCTCCGTTCTTCGTGGATTGATCGGCACCGGCCCACTCCCGGGAACCGATGGTTGAGATTGCGGGTGCCTTACCGTGACACCCCTGGCATACCGGCTTCACAGTGCTGAATCCCGATTGGTGTCCCCAGGCGGCTTGACAGGCGCACCGGTCGCAATACCCGGCGGCTTCGTACTTCTCTACGTTCCGGTCCCATCGCTGAGCCTGGCGGAGCGTCTCGTTCTGCATTTCATTCCTGTTCTTCCTCTCTATGTTGTTCTTAGGTACTTCTAGTCCCGGGATGCTGGTACGGCTGTCAGAATCCATCTCAGCCCCGGGAATCGGTGTTCTACACGTCGGTTGTGGCTAGAAGGCCGGATAGCCACACGAGTAGATCCCGTTGCTCCTGAATCGGGAGCAACAGCACCATCACGGCGACCTCATCGAACCGTGGTAACACGCCCGGGGATTGCTTACGCGGCATCCGGCTCGGTGCCGCTGTTCCTCAGTGCCTCCTGAGAAACCCCCGAAACCCGAGCGATCCGGGCTAGAGCTGCCTCGCGAGGGGTCGACACTCCGTCGCGCCATCGGTCGTAAGTCTGAGGTGAGCAACCGAGACGGCGGCAACGCTCATTCTTCGTGCCAGGGAGGCTGTCGAGAGCCTTCCGGATTCCGGCCGCCAGAGTGGCCTTATCAATGTCCATGCTTATCCTTCCTGTGGTGGTTGTGGTGGTACTTCATCTGGGCATAAAGAAACCCCGGACGAGGTGCCTCACAACTCGTCCGGGGCATCGCTATTGCGATCAGCGCTGGGATGGCGTGCGCTGTTCTAGTCTTTCCTTCCCCGAGGTCTAGATGTAACTATCTACAATATTGCTGGTCAGGGTTCTTCTGCGAGATACTCGGCGGCTTGGTTCCGTGCCGTCGGCGTTGCGGTGATGTCACGGTTCACGATGTCCTGAGCAACCCAATACGGCTCACCGGGCGGTAGTTCCTCGGGAACGAACCGCTGAACCTCCGGCCGCCGCTTACCATCGGTCTGCCCTGTCCGACATCTCCGGGCGCCACGACGCTTCGAGGTCGCCGCTGCGGACTCCCGGCACTCATTTGAGCAGTACCGTGGCCAGCTCCCCCACGGCATCGCTGGTCGACGCTCCACGCGGAACCATCTCTGGCAGCCCTGACACTCCCCGACATACACCGCCAGATCCTCGCCGTAGCGGTCCACAGCCCCGTACTTCGTACGCCACCGCCAGTGTTCCGTCTTCGACCGCTTACGGAGCACACGTCCCCGCTCACGGCGTTCACCAGGCGTCTCGTCCGTGACCTTCCGCCTCCCTTTGTTGTACGCACGAAGATCCGGCTTCTCGACCAGCTCCGGGGCGGACGTGACGGCACGCGATCCGCTAGCGTTCCGTCGAGATTTCGGGAGCATTGATATGCGCTTATCGCTCGATGAGTCCACGTATTACCCTTCAGGCGATATCGGCAAACGGGTCGGGTACTGCAGTTCTACGAAAGACCGGGCTGTAATCGTCAGCGAACGGATCAAACGTGGGCACGGTATCAATCCCTGAGCCATGCTCTTCGCAGAACGGATCTTGGCAAGTAGGCGAAACGCACACCCAACCGAGCTCCCTCGGGTCCTGATTTACGCCATCAATCTGCCCGGAGTCCGGGGCTAGGGCACCTTGTTTCTGCCGCTTGATCTCTGCGAAGCACTCGCGTTGTCGGGCGTACTTCTCCGATTGGCGGTCATGCCAATCGAATGTCCCGTACGCCTTTGCGATCTCGTCCAGGTCCTCGGGGAGAAGGTCGTTCTGTACGTACTTCGCAGGTCTACCCTCACACTTCCGAAACAGACCGTGATCAACGAGCCGGGTTAGGTTCCGCTCCACGGTCTTACGGTTCAGTCCGAGGACCTTCGCGGCCTCGGTTGCAGTGACCGGGGTGTCCGGATCTAGCTCGAAGTAGAGACGTCCTGCGATCGACCCGAGGGCACCGTTAAGGAACGCCGGATGCTTGGGTTCAATGGACAAAGTGGGACAAGTAAGTCTTTCCCCCCTAGTAGCATTACTTGTCTCAGTATGTCCATTCGTCCACCCGACGTTAAGCCGGTAGACGGTGCCGCCCGTGTCACCTACGCCGTGATCTGCTAGTAGCCCTAGGTCCGTGAGCCTCCCAAGCGAACGGTTCGCCGTGGAGTGGCTTACGCCTGCCAGAGTCGAGACAAACCGCGTGGTCAGAAGCGGTGTATACGCTCCGAGTTCATGGCAGTACTCCACAACAGCAAGAGAGACGGTCCTGTCGGTAGCGTGCCCCCTACCGGGAAACCGGAACGCCCGTAGGGTCTCGTGAAGATCTACCAGACGTTCCCGGAGATCCTGTTTCGATCCGATCGGAGGTTGCCACGCCTCCTCCACAGCCGCCCAGGCTTTGCCTAGACGCTGGTGAAGCCGCTCTGAACGATCCCGCCCGTTCTCGGAAGCAAGGATGTCTGCGAAATCCGATCCGAGGACCAGGGTAACAAAATCGTCCTCTGTAAGCTCGGCGTTCATACAATAAGTTGCAATAGAGCAGACCGTGGCCCACTCGGAATATTTCGAATCCTCTAAATCGAGGTAGGCCCGAGCCTTAGCAGGAAGTTGTGCTCTTAATTCGGCTAGCCTGGACATGGGTCTCCCTATCAGGGGTATGGGTCGGGTGGATACGGCGACGGCCGTTGTACTTCAAGGCGCACTTTGTGCATACGCCACGTTCGTTCATAAAGACGGCCTTATCATGGCCGTTAACGCATTTTTCCACGTTTCATCCTTTCTCGATAGCGAATGCCCGGCATATACCGGGCTGAATCTGGACATAGCAAAGAACCCTGAGCGATGCTCCGGGTCTATAGATACACTTGGCCTACGGAATGAATTGCGTATCATTTTGAATTGTCATACAACAACCCGAGTCCGGGCATGGGTATTACGGGGGGATTGCCGCGATAAAGTGGGACCGGGCGCTGAGCGTCCACGCGTCCGCACGGTGCGGCTAGAGTCCGGGGAGCCCTTGAACGGTGGCAGGCGCGTCCCACGGAAGTGATCAGCTTACACGCCTCGTCCGGTTGGATCAAGCCCGTGCAGCGTGACGTGCAGCACATACGGTGGACGCGGGCGGCGCTGAGGGCTAGCGGCGTCCAGAGCAGGGGCGGATCAGGCCCCGAGGGGACCGTGGTCCCCGAGGGTTCGCACGCCGATAGGCGATGCTCCCGGCGCGGGGCCGTATTCAGGCTCAGGATCGTCGTCCGGTTCCGGGGCAGGATCAGGCTTAGGGTTGCCCTGTTTACCTGTGAACCGTGCGTAGAGGTCCGCGAACCGTCCCTGGTAATCCGGATTACCAAGCATGTACCTGTGTGCGCGGTCCATCGCACCCACATGTACGTGACTCTTGCCGATCCTCGCCGCTAGCTGCCGCTGAGTCATCCCGTTGGACAGCGCGCGGTGGTACGCCTCCGCCGTCGCCCACCGGTTCGATTCGTAGTCGGCGCTGAGCCGGTCACCCTCACTTTCTAGACGTTTGATCAGTTCAACGTCGTCGTGCTCCCGGTCGGTCACCTAAACCTCGATTTGCCTATCGTTAGCGATATCGAAAATCGCGTATTGTCCCCGAATAGATCCCAGTAGGATTGCCTGAGTCTCTGTGAGGTGCGTGTGCACCTCGGTAACCTCGGTGTGCCCGTATTCGTCGAGACGAGAAAGGACCGGGAGCTATAGAAGCTCCCGGCCCGTGTATCGCGTTAGGATTCCGGATCTGACACGACTATCCGGCCCGTCTGGTACGTAACCGGCGCTTGATGGAGTTCCTGGATAGCACGGGCATCCGCCTCGTCCATAATGCTGCGTAGCCGGTCCTCCGGAATCACGGCATCTGTGGCGCCGGTGATTGCCCGGTAAAGGTTATCACCGAGGGTTCGCCACAAAACGTAACCTGGCCGGACTTCTTCCCCGCGAAGCTTCGCCTCAGCGGCGAGAGCGTAAGCGGCTGTCACGACTTCCTGATAGCGGTCCCGTGTTTGTCCCATGTTGGTAAGACGTTCCGACCGAGAGAAGGTTGCTCTGTTCGCGAGGATTGTCGGTCCTGTCCGCTAGAGTTCGCGGCATGCCAGACAAGAACGTCCTAACAGAGGTCTTCTCCGCTACCGCTCGTGAGATGCGGGCACAGTTCGAGAAGTCGGCCGCGATCGAGCACCGTGGATCCAAGGGGACCGTTCGGGAGGATAAACTCCTCTCGTTCCTGCAGGACTACCTTCCGAAGAACGTTGCGGTCGCCGGGTCTAGCGAAATTATCGCACTCAACGGCGAGAGAAGCGGGCAGATGGATATCGTGATCTACGATCCCGCCGCGCCGCCCCTCTTTCACGAGGAAGGGTATCGCATCCTCCCTGCGGAGTGCGTCTACGCGGTAATCGAGGTGAAGTCCCACCTTAGTTGGGACGAGTTGCGGAAGTCGGCGGAGAATATCGCGAAGGTGAAGAGGCTACCGAAGACGGCTTACCACCCTCAGCCGTTCTCTCGGACGAGGAACATGTACGGGCAGGAGTACATCGGGTATTGTCCGACTGTCGGTTTCGTCTTCGCGTACGACAGCGCCGATCTTCGGGCAATGTCTGACAAGTATATCGGTCAGTTGCTCCATCAACCGGTGAACGAGCGCCTTGACTCCGTCTGGGTGCTCGGCAAGGGTGCATACTCCTGGATGATCGATCCGCAGACGGATATGAAAGCCGTTCCGGCCGCACATCCGGGTGCGTGGCTCGCCATAGGTGACGCGGTCCCGGACGGCGACGTTCTCATTCATATGATGCTGACGCTCGATACGCATTGCGTCAACGCGTACATGCC
Source organism: Pseudonocardia oceanicola (assembly GCF_047200735.1). NCBI lineage: Bacteria > Bacillati > Actinomycetota > Actinomycetes > Pseudonocardiales > Pseudonocardiaceae > Pseudonocardia > Pseudonocardia oceanicola. Next base: position 99,738 of record NZ_JBJZON010000007.1, on the reverse strand, counting down.
TCCGTTCGATATGATTCAGTACGCAACTAATGTGGAGATGTTCGACAACGTGAACATTCGTGGGCCGATCCCGTATAAGGGCCCTGCCTCATAGACGATCTCCGAGGGCGGCCCGACGATGTGCCTCCCTCGCCCGCTCATCCGCGCCACTCGCCCCGTAGCGGTCCAACATCTGGCGACTGCGCCACCCACAGAGACGTTGTAAATCTCCCTCGGACCCACCCGAGGCAAGCCAGACGTGGGCGAATCGGTGTCGCAGCATATGGGCGTGCAGGTGGCGTATCCCGGCCCGCTCAGCTCTCCGAGCCAGGATCATCCGGACCGCTCCTGGGGACAGTGGTCCCTGCATACCGAGCCACAGCCGGTCGGTGTAGTCGGCGAGGGTGTGCACCTTCCGATTGCGGAGGTATCTGCGGACGGCTAACGCTGTCCGGTCGCCGAACGGGACGATCCTCGGCCTACGTCCCTTGCCGATCACGTGGACTACGGAACATGTCGTGTCGACATCTCCGACTCGGAGATTCGTAATCTCAGCTCTACGTGCCCCGGTGTCGAGGAACAACCGGATGATCGCTGTATCCCGTCGGTCCTCGAATGACGTTCCCGAACAGACGTCCAGTAGCCTCCGGATCTCCTCATCCGTCGGAAACGGTGTCAGCTTCTCTGGGATTGTGGGAGGCTTAATCCCGATCATTGGGGACGACGGAATTACCTTCTCCACGTCGGCGAGGAACCGGAATAGTTGAGTGAGGCTCCGGTAATGCTGGTTCACGTACCCGGGGGAGACCCGACGCCCGGGAGCGTTCCTGTTCGGCCGATCGGCGAGAACAGCTAGGTACCGCTCGACGTCCCGCCGGGTCACCCGGTCGACATCCGGGTCCCCTAGGAAGCCGACGAGTTCCACGGCGGCGCCCGCGTAGATCTCGACGGTCCGGTCTGACCGACCCGACGCACGGAGGTGTATCCGCCAGTCGGGGAGGTAATCAGACAACCTCTCCGTGCACTCGCCAGACGGGATTCCCACTCGCGTTCTCCCTGGTCAACGCGGGTTTAGCACCGTGAGTCAAGATCACGCCTTGAAAGCGAGAGACACGAGAGTGTCCGGGGGTTCGAATCCCTCCGCTTCCGCCAGGTCAGGGCGTTGATCACGGCTCGCTGAAGATCGTGACCCGCAGCCGGCGCAGGGCTGATCGACTCTCGGACGGCGTGGAGTGCGGCACTGTCGGGCGCGAGCCCCGCGATCAGAAGGTGGCGATCGGGTTGACCGGGCTGCCGGAGGTGCCGGCGAGGCGGACCGGCGCGACTGCGAGGTGGAAGTCCCACTGGCCGAGCTCGGCAGCAGTCGTCGCGCACGCCTCCAGGTCGCAGTTGTCGAGCAGCCACAGACCCATCGCCACGAGGCTCACGGCGTGCACCGGCATCAACACGGCTTCGTACCCCGACGGCTGAACGTCCTGGGGGGTGTCGGCGCCGATCAGTGCGACCTCCCGTTCCTGCAGCCACGGCAGGCAGGACGCGTGCCAGCCGGCCTGGGTGACACCGTCGGCCTCCCCGGCCTCCCCGGCCTCCCCGGCCTCGTGCCGGACGCGGCCACGGCCGGTCCGCAGGAGTACCGCGTCGCCGGAGCGCACCCGCACACCCTGGCGACGCTCGGCCTCCTCGAGATCGTCGGGAAACACACCCTGCCCCGGTTCCAGCCACGGCACATCACGGACCCTCGCGATGTCCAGCAGCACACCACGGGTGAGGATCCCGTCCGCCGCCGCCGTGACGGCCGCCCACGCCGATCCCGTTGCGGCGTCGACCAACGAGTGCGACCGCCCGTTGTACATCGTGCCGTCCCAGAAGAGGTGGCACGGCGAGTCGAGGTGGGTGAGGGTGTTTCCGTGGAACGTGAGGCCGAGCCGCTCGGACGAGAAGCCCCAGCGCCGGTCCGCGTGGAATCGGGCCGGCATGTTCTCGGCACCCGGCATGTCGGCGGCGCACGGGCACGTCGTGGTCGACCGCTCCATGTCTCCCGGTACGGCGACCTCCCAGGCGCACGACACGCTCCTGCCGTGGCGGACGGTCCGCGCCGCCGCCAGCCGGACGTCGTCGGTGATGTGGTTCAGGGTGCCGAGCTCGTCGTCGTCGCCCCACCGCCCCCAGTTCGACAGCGTGTCGAAGTATCCGAGCACGTCGTCCTGGGTGGGTATCGGTCGCCCTGCCGGCATTCCAGCATCGACTCCTCCGGTCACGCGGTTCTCGGCATCGCGGCCCGCTGGACCCGGCACGACACCGGATCAGCGGGCCAGCAGCCGGCAGCGTACGGCGGTGCGGTGGTGTTGCGTGCGAGGTACTGCTGGTGCGGTGACCACGTGACGAAGGGGCCGAGGCGGGCGGGTCCGCGGCTCGGCCGCGCCTGGACCATTCCCGGAACCGGCGGGATCGTGGCGAGGTGCCACCGCGCCGTCGTCCCGCCGACCCCGTGACTCCGTCGTCTGCCGCCGTCTCCAGGAGTGGATCGCGGATCGTCACCCGGGCCGCCGTGCTCGCGGTTGCGGTAGCGGTCGCCGTGCTGGTCTCGCCGATCCCGACCCAGACCTGGCAGGCGACGGCCGTGACCGCGGCGCTCGGCGTCGTCGGGGCTGCGGTCGCCGTATCCGGCCGCCTCGGGCGGGTCGGCGGACGGGGGCGGGTCACGCTCCGGTCGGCGGCCCCGTGGGTCGCGCTGGTCCTCGCCGGCTGCGCGCTGGAGATCGGGGCGCTGGTCCACGGCCACCGGCCGGAGTTCCCCACGATCAGCTACCTGGTGGGGCCGGAGTTCGTCGACCGCACGGTCCGGCTCGTCGGCTACGTCGCTTGGATCTGCGGCGGGTACTGGCTGGTCCGGCGATGACCGGGTGGAACGCGACGGTCGCCGCGTACCTCGCCGTCGTCGCGCTGGCCGGTGTCGTGGAGTTCGTCGGGCGGCGCCCGGACACCGCGACACCGACGTTCGGCGAGCTGGTTTCGGCGGTCGCGAGCACGGTTCCCGGCCGGATCGCGCTGGTGGCGTGCTGGTGGTGGGTGGGTTGGCACTTGCTGGCCCGCAGCAGCGCGGGCGTCGCTCTCGACACCGTCCAGGGGCAGTGACTCGCCCGACGAGGGATCCGGGGCCGCACGCCGACGCCGCGGCGCGGCGGCTCCGAGGTGGATCAGTCGGGCACGACGAACCACGCCCGGCCCGGTGTGTGCCCACTCAGGCCGGGACCAGGCTCTCCAGGATCGCGACGCCGCGGCCCAGGCCGTCCTCGTCGCGGATCGACCGGCCGAGCCGGGCGGCGCACTGCCGGTAGGCCTCGTTCCGGACGAGGTCGGCGAGGCGGCTGGTGAGCCCTTCGGCGAGCCTCCTGGCGGGCAGCGGTGCGGGCCCCGCTCCGACGCCGTGCACCCGCGCACCCCAGAAGGGCTGATCGCCGAGGAACGGGCAGATCAGCGTCGGCCTGCCCGCCCGGAGCCCGGCTGCCGTCGAGCCGGCCCCGCCGTGGTGGACCACGGCGGCGACCCGGTCGAACAGCCACTCGTGCGGCACGGCGTCGACGACCAGCACGTCGTCCGACGGCGCCGTCCCCGCCGTCAGGCCGCCCCAGCCGGTCGCGACGACCCCCCGCAGGCGGTTGGCCTCGAGTGCGCGGAGCACGGCGTCGCGTCGTTCGTCGGCGCCCTTCCCGAAACCCATCGAGCCGAAGCCGACGTAGACCGGCGGCTCGCCCGCCGACAGGAAGTCGGCGAGTCGTCGCCCGGGTCGCCAGGCGGGGTCGTGCGGAAGGAACCAGTACCCCGTGACGTGGGCCGACGGCGGGAAGTCGGCGGGCACGGGGACCACGTGCCGGCTGTACGGGTACAGCACGGGGACCCGGGAGCCGTCCGGGTTCCGGAGAGGGTCGCCGAGCCTGCCGACCGGCGTCAGCCCGATCCGCCGCCGGAAGTCGTTGATCATCCCGCCGTACAGGACCGTCGCCGCTCGGGTGAACGCGTACGACGCCCGGTTGCCCCGGCCGCCGAACGACCTGCCGCCCAGGAACGGAATCGGGAAGGCTCGCGTCGGCGTGAAGAAGGGCAGCGGGACGGACAGCACCCCGGGCACCCCGAGTGCCTCCGCGATGTGGGGGCCGGCCAGGCACTTGGGGTGGTACACGACGAGATCGGGTCGAGCGGCCCGCGCCGCGGCCCACTGCTCGTCGATGTGGTCGCGCATCGCCTCCCGGAGGATGCCGAACGTCCTCAGCGAGTCGCGCGGCCCACCGAGTTCGGGCATGACCTCCTGCAGCATCGTGAGCAGGCGCGAGCCCGCCGGGTGCATCCCGACGCCCACGCCGTCGGCCAGGTCGCGGAACCCCTCCGGGACCGCGAGCGTCACCTCGTGCCCGCGCTCCCGCAGCGCGCCGCCGAACGCGGCGTAGGGCCGGACGTCGCCGAGCGTGCCGAAAGTGGTGACGAGGATGCGCACGGGACCGCCTCTCGGTTCACCCGGGCGCGGCCCGGGACAGGACGAGGACAGCCGACCAGGCTTCCCGGCACACCGGTGATCAGCATACGCAGGCGCGGGCCCCGATCGACCGTTCCGACCTGATGCCGTCCGCGAGCGACCGGGCGAGGGCTCGGCCGCGGTCGGACGTGCCGTCGTGCACCGTATGGTGTAGTCCGCTCACCGACATACGGGTGACGGGCGCGCGGGGTCCTGCTTTCATCGTCCTCATGACGAGGCGCCGGTCGGACGTGGTGGCGTCCCTCGGCGCCGCGGAGTTCGAGACCGTCGAGACCGCGGAGCTCGCGCGCCTGGTCCGGGCCGAGCGGATCATGGTGCGGGTGCGCTGGGGCGGCGTGGCGTTCGCCCTGGTCCAGGTCCTCACGTACTACCTGCCCTACCCACCCGGCCTGCTCGAGGCGGCGCTGGGCCTGACCGTGCTGCTCGCCCTCGGCAACGTCGCGTTGTGGCGGGCCATCCCGTCGATGACGACGCTGCGCCGCGCCCGGCGGATCAGCGTGCTCGCGCTGCTGCTCAACGGGACCGTCTTCGTCGGCCTGGTGGCGGTCTACACGTTCGACACCGAGACCGCGATCTGGGCGGTGCTCTACGTGTTGCCGATGGAGGCGGCGATCCGCTTCCAGCTCCGCGGCGCGATGCTCACGATCGGCGTCCTGACCGTCGTCTACACGATCCGCGAGGCCGTGGGCGCGGCCGTCTACGGGAATCCACTCCTCGTCGTGTCGATCACCTACCGGATGGGGATCGGCTGCATCATCGCGAGCGTCGCGGGCGCCATCGCGCAGAGCGTCACCCAGGACCGTCGCCAGCTCGCCGTCCTGGGCCGGGTCGCCCGGACCGTCGCGTCCGCGCCGACGCTGCGCTCCGTGCTCGAACGGTCGGCCGACGACACCGCCGACCTGTTCCGCGTTCCCGCCGTCGCGGTCGCCCTGGTCGACCCGGAGGACGGCCGGCTGCGGGTGCAGGCCGAGCACGGCGGGCGCCCGGGGTTCGCCCGGGGCACGGAGATCCCGCGGCACGGCGACGGTCCCGTGGCCCTCGCCGTCGCGAGCCGGCGGGCCGTGTGGGCCCCTCCGGGCTCGTCGAACGGGCTCCTGCGCCGGCTGCTGGGCCGCGGGCGGGTCGCGGGCGGTCTCGTCGCGGCCCCGTTGCTGGCGCGGGACGAGCTCGTCGGCGTCGTCCTCCTCGACACCGGCGAGCAGAACCGCCGCTTCTCCGCGGCCGAGCTGGCGCTGGCCGAGACGGTGGCCGGCCAGCTGGCCGGCGCGATCACCGGAGCCCGGCTGTTCGAGCAGGCGCAGGCCGCCCGGGCCGCCGCCGATGCCGCGAACGAGGCCAAGAGCGCCTTCCTGGCGAACATGAGCCACGAGATCCGCACCCCGATGAACGCCGTCATCGGCATGACGGAGCTGCTCTCGGCGACCAGCCTCACCGAGGAGCAGCGGGACTACACCGGGGTCGTCGCGCAGAGCGCCGACGGGCTGCTCACCGTCATCAACGACGTCCTGGACTTCTCGAAGATCGAGGCCGGCAAGCTGGAGCTCGACCGCGAACCGTTCGACCCGCGCGAGGTGATCGAGGACGCGCTCGGCCTGCTCGCCCCGCGCGCCGCGGCGAAGGGTCTCGAGCTCGTGGCGGCCGTCGACGGTGCGCCGCCCTCCACGGTGCTCGGTGATCCGGTCCGGCTGCGCCAGATCCTGGTGAACCTGGTCGGCAACGCGGTCAAGTTCACCGAGCGCGGCGAGGTCGTCGTGACGCTCTCGGCGTCGCCCGCGGACGACCGGTGGAGGCTGCGCATCGCCGTGGCCGACACCGGCATCGGCATCCCGGAGGAGCAGGTCTCCCGGCTGTTCCGCTCCTTCAGCCAGGTGGACGAGTCGGCCACCCGCCGCCACGGCGGCACCGGTCTCGGCCTCGTGATCAGCCGTCGGCTCGCCGAGCTGATGGGCGGCACCGTCGAGGTCACGAGCGAGCCGGGACGGGGGTCGGTGTTCACCGTGACGCTGGTCGGCGAGGCCGCGAGCCCGCCGGACCGGCCCGCCGCCGGGGACCGGCCGGGACGGTTGAGCGGGCGGACCGCACTGATCGTCGACGACAACGCCGCGAACCGGCGGATCCTGGCGGCGCACTGCCTCGCGTGGGGGATGAGCGCGCACACGGCCGCCTCGCCGGAGGAGGCGTTGGCGTGGGTCCGCACGGGCGGGGAGACCGACGTCGTCGTCACCGACCTGCTCATGCCCGGCCTCGACGGTGCCCGGCTGGCCGCCGAGATCGCCGGCCTGCGGCGGATCCCGACGGTGTGCCTGTCGTCGCTCGGTGCCACCCGCGACCCGGAGGCGCCCGTCGACGCCTGGCTGACCAAGCCCGTCCGACGCGCCCAGCTCGAACGGACCCTCGTGCGGCTGCTCGGCGCACCCCCGCCCGGGAGCGCACCCGCCGAGGCGTCCCCTCCCGCGCCGCCGGCCGAGGATCTCCGCGTGCTGCTCGCCGACGACAACCCGGTCGGCCGCCGCGTCGGGCTGCTCCTGCTCGAGCGGCTGGGCCATCGCGCGGACACCGCCGCGACCGGCCTGGAGGTGCTGGCGGCGCTGGAGCAGCGCGAGTACGACGTCGTCCTGCTCGACGTCCAGATGCCCGAGCTCGACGGGCTGGAGACCGCCCGGCGGATCAGCTCCGCCCGCCCGGCCGGGGGGCGGCCGTGGCTCGTCGCGCTGACCGCGAACGCGATGGCGGGCGCTCGCGAGGAGTGCCTCGCCGCGGGCATGGACGACTACGTCACCAAACCCGTCCGCCTCGCCGACCTCGCCGACGCGCTGGCCCGCCGGCCGGGTCCCGAGCCGGCCGGTCCCACGCACCCGCCGCGACCCGCCCCGGCGGCGCCGCTGCTCGAGCGCGCCGTGCTCGACGGGCTGATCGCGTCGTTCGGGGAGGAGGGACCGGGGCTGGTCGCGGAGCTGGTCGGGGAGTTCGCGGCGAACGCCCCGCTGCTGGTGTCCGAGCTGCACGACGGGCTGGCCGCGGGGGATCCCACGCGGGTGCGCCGGGCGGCGCACACGCTCAAGTCCAACACCGCGATGTTCGGCGCGAGCGACCTGTCGGCCCGCTGCGCGGCGCTCGAGGAGCGTGCCACGGGCGGCGACCTCGAGGGCGCGGCCCCGCGGATCGAGGAGATCACCGCCGCGCTCGCGCCGATGCTCGACGAGCTGCGCGGCACCGTCGATCCCCGCGGACCGCGCGAGGGCGCGGAGCACGGTTCCCGGGAGCACGGCACGGAGGAGCACGGCACGGGTGAGCACGGGGTGGGGGAGCACGGGGTGGAGCACATGGGGGAGCACAGGGTGGGCAACACGTGAGCGAGCGGGGGACCGGGACGGTCCTGGTGGTCGACGACGACCCGACCAACAGGCTGCTGCTGCGCCGCGGCCTCGAACGCGAGGGACTCCGGGTCGAGACCGCCGCCGACGGGGTCGAGGCGCTGGAGCGGCTCGCCCGGCCGGGGATCGACCTCGTCCTCCTGGACCTGCTGATGCCACGGCTGGACGGGCACGGCGTGCTCGCCCGGATGCGCGCCGACGCCCAGCTCCGTCACCTGCCCGTCATCGTCGTGTCCGGGGCGGACGAGACGGCCGAGGCGGTGCGCTGCATCGAACTCGGGGCCGAGGACTTCCTGCCCAAGCCGTTCGACCCGGTCCTGCTGCGCGCCCGCATCGGCGCCGGGCTGTCCCGCAAGTGGCTGCGCGACGTCGAACAGGACTACCTCGAGCAGGTCGGGCTGGTGGTCCGCGCGGCCGGCGAGGTGGAGGCGGGGCGGTTCGAGCCCACCTCGCTGGACGCCGTCGCCGCCCGGGGCGACGCACTCGGCGGACTGGCCCAAACCTTCCAGACGATGGCGCGCGAGGTCCGCGCCCGCGAACAGCGGCTGGAACGCCAGGTCGGCGCGCTGCGCATCGAGATCGACCAGGCCCGCGCCGCACGCCGGGTCGCCGAGATCACCGAGACCGACTACTTCGCCGACCTGCAGCGCAAGGCCGCGAGCCTGCGCTCGGGGGAGCGCGGGACGGAGAGCACGTGAGCCGGATCGTCTCCATCCACTCGTTCCGCGGCGGCACCGGCAAGTCCAACACCACGGCCAACGTCGCCGCGCTGCTCGCGGCGGAGGGGCGCAGGGTCGGGGTCGTCGACACCGACATCCTCTCGCCGGGCATCCACGTCCTGTTCGGGCTCGACCAGGACGACGTCGGGCACAGCCTGAACAGCTATCTCTGGGGCCGGTGCACGATGCCGGAGGCGGCCTACGAGGTCACTCCGCCCGGGCTCGACGGCGACGGCCGGATCTGGCTGGTGCCCTCCAGCGTCGCGGCCCAGGACATCGCGCGGGTCATGCACGACGGCTACGACGTCGGGCGCCTCGGTGACGGCTTCCGCGGCCTGATCGACGCACTGGGCCTGGACGTGCTGATCCTCGACACCCATCCGGGGCTCAACGAGGAGACCCTGCTCGCGATCGCGATGTCGGACGCGCTCGCGATCGTCCTGCGGCCCGACCACCAGGACTACGAGGGCACGCAGGTCACCGTGGCCGTGGCCCGCAAGCTGGCCGTGCCGACGATGGTGCTCGTCGTCAACAAGACCCCCGCGGTGTTCGACGAGGACGAGGTCCGCGAACGGGTCGAGAAGGCCTACGACTGCCGGGTCGCGACCGTCGTGCCGCACTCGGACGAGCTGATGGCCCTGTCCAGCGGTGGTGTGTTCGCCGTGGACCACCCCGACCATCCGGTGACCGGTCGCTACCGCGGCCTCGCCGCCGAGCTGATGGCCTGACATGGATCCGGAGACCTCCGGTGCCGGGTTCTTCGACCGGCAGGACATCGTCGCCGGGCGCGGCCGCGGCCGCCGCCGGCGCACGATGCTCTTCCTCGTCGAGAGCTTCACCGACCCCGACGGGCCCGACTCCGGTGCGGCGCTCGACTTCCTGGCCTCGACCGAGGTGTTCGGTGGTCTCGATCGCGACGCGCTGCGGGGCCTGCTCGCCCACCTCGAGCCGGTGCACGTCGACGCCGGCGACGACATCGAGGCCGGGCCGGCGCTGCTGCTGGTGGGGCACGGCCGCATCGAGGTCCTGAGCACCGCGGGCACCCGGGCCGAACGGGGCCCCGGCCAGGTCGTCGACGCCGCGGCCCTGCTCGGCGGCCGCGCGGAGGGCACCCGGGTCCGCGCCCTCCGCGACTCCCTGCTGCTCGCCCTGTCCGCGACCGCCTTCGAGACGGTCGCGCACCGTCACCCCGCCGCACTGCTCGGGCTGTGCCGCCAGCTCGTGCGGCTCTCCTCCCGGCCGGGACCACCGCCCCCCGACATCCGGTCGGCCGGCACCGTCGCGGTCCTCGCCGCCGGTCGCGATCCGGTCCCCGCCGACTTCGTGCCCACGCTCGTCGAGGCACTGGCCCGGCACGGCACGGTCGCCGTCCTGTCCCGGGACCGGCTCGACGACGTCCTCGGCCGGGGCGCCGCCGACATCGAGCCGCCCGACCCGCGCAACGGCTCGGTCGTCGCCCGGCTGCAGCAGGCGGAGCAGCGGCACCGGTTCGTCGTCTACGTGGCCGACCCGCACGCGAGCGCGTGGACCGGCCGCTGTCTGCGGCAGGCCGACCGAGTGCTGCTGGTCGGCCGAGCCGGTACCGACCCCGCCCGGGGCGCCGCGGCCGCCGGGCTCGCCGACCGGCCCGCCGACCTCGTCCTCGTCCATCCGCCGGGGACCGCGCAGCCCGTGGGGACCGCCCGCTGGCTCGCGGGCCGGCGGATCGCGGTCCACCACCACGTCCGGGCCGGTCGTGCGGCCGACTTCGAGCGGCTGGCCCGCCACGTCGCCGGGGTGGCGCGCGGGCTGGTGCTGGGCGGCGGGGGGATGCGGGGTTTCGCGCACCTCGGCGTGATGAAGGCGCTCGACGATCTCGGGATCGGCATCGACGCCGTCGCCGGGACCAGCATCGGTGCGATCATGGCCGGGCTGCGGGCCGCCGAGCTGGATCACGACGCCCGGCTGGAGACCTCCGTGGCCGCGATGGTCCGGCAGGGATCGATGGTCCCCGCGACGCTGCCGCTGGTCTCGTACTCCTCGGGCCGCAAGGTCACCCGCCTGCTCCGTGAGGTGCCCGCCTTCGGGCAGGAGATCGAGGACCTGTGGCTCCCGTTCTTCTGCATCTCCGCCTCGCTCCGCGACGCCCGGGAGGTCGTGCACGACCGTGGCCCGGCGTGGCGGGCGATCCGGGCCAGCATCTCCCTCCCCGGCATCTACCCGCCCGTGCCCGATCGCGGCGACCTCCTCGTCGACGGCGGCGTGCTCAACAACGTCCCGGTCGACGTCATGCGGAGCCGGCTGCGCGCCGGGCGGCTCGTCGCCGTGGACCTCGCGCCCGAGGAGGCGCCGGGGCCGCCGGCGGTGTTCGGGGAGACCCTGTCGGGGTGGCGGGTGCTCGCGGCGCGCGTGCGGCGGGGCCGGGCGCCGCTGCACGCGCCCCCGCTGCCCGACGTGCTGATCCGCGGGCTCATGCTCGCCGGCTCCCGCGGCGACCGCACCCGCCTCGCCGCCAGTCCCGGGACGGTGCTGCTGCGGCCGCCCGTCGGTGCCGGTTCGATGCTCGACTTCAAGGCCGGCCCGGCCCTGGTCGAGCCGGCCTACCGGTACAGCCGCGAGGTGCTCGCGAGATCGGATCTGCTCGGCTCGGCCCCGCCACCGCCCTGATCCGGGGCTCCGTCGCTCGACGACGAGGTCCTCGAGTACGGCGCTCGAGCTGGTCGGTCACCGCGAACCCGCCGGCACGGGACGCGCGGAACCCACCCCGCGCGACACCCGTGGCACCGGCGTGGCCGGCACGCGGCTGCGGCACGCAGGGCCGCTGCCTCTCCTCCCCGTGGGGTGATCCCGCGGCCGTCGGCGAGGGCTGCACTGGCACCCATGACGGCGGGATCCGGCGGGCGTCGCGTACTCACCCTGGGACGCGCGACGGCCGCGGCCTTCGCGATCGGGTCCGTCGGCTTCGTCCTCGGGCCCTTCCCCGGCTACCTCCAGCTCGTGGGCCCGCAGGCCGACGCGATCACCTTCTTCGTCGCCTCGCTGTTCTTCACCACGGGCGGGACGCTGCAGACCCTGTCGGCGGCCCCGGGGCGCGAGGAGCCGGGCGCGGGCCGTGCGGCGTGGTGGACGGCGTCGATCCAACTGGTGGGCACGCTGTCGTTCAACGTCACGACCTTCCGCGCCCTCCTCGTGACCCTCGACGACCCCCTGTACGACCGGCTGGTCTGGCGTCCGGACGCGGTGGGCTCGATCTGCTTCCTCGTCTCCGGGGCCATCGCCTACCGTGCCTCCGCCCGCCGCGGCCTGCTGCCGGTGCGGACGGGGAGCGGCTGGTGGCAGCCGGGGGTCAACCTGCTCGGTTGCGTCCTGTTCGGGATCGCGGCGGTCGCCGGCTACGTCGTGCCCGCCACGGGCTCGATGCTGGACCTGGCCGCGGTGAACTGGACGACGGCGGCCGGCGCGTTCTGCTTCCTGGCCTGTGCGGTCGGGGGGCTCGCCGCCGCGCACCCGGCGGGATCACGGCCGGCGCCGGCGCCCTGACCGCCGGCCGCCCCGAGAACGGCGGAACCCCGCCGCAGACGGGCGGCGGGGTTCCTCGGTGACGGGTCGTCGCTCAGTTCGTGCTGGAGCGCTGCGAGCCCTCCAGCTCGGCGAGGTGCCGGTCGATCGCGGACGCGCCGCCGGCGCTGAGCGTGCTGCCCAGGATCCGCTCGGCCATCTGCGACGACAGCGCGCCCAGGTCGGCGCGCAGCGCCTGCGCGGCGGCGGACCGCTGCCCGGCGATCTCCTCGGCGGCGGCGGCGCGGATGCCGGCGGCCTCCTGCTCGGCCTCGGCTCGCAGCCCGGCCTTGACCTCGGCACCCTCGGCACGGGCCTCGTCGCGGATGCGGGTGGCCTCCGCACGGGCCTCGGCGAGCTGGTCCTCGTACTGCTTCTTGAGCTCCAGCGCCTCGGCGCGGGTCTCCTCGGCCCGGGCGAGCCCGCCCTCGATCCGGTCCTCGCGCTCGGCGTAGAGCTTCTCGAACTGCGGGAAGACCAGCTTCGCCAGCAGGAAGTAGAGCGCACCGAACCCGATCAGCCCGACGATCATCTCGGTGGTGTCCGCGCCGAGCGGAGCGCCGAACCCGGTGATCACGAAGAACAGCAGAGCGAGCAGCCCGAGGGCCACGATGGCGGACACCACCGTCGCCGCGGCCGTGTGCCGGCCGGAACCCTGCGATGACATACGGCCCCCTGAGGTCGTGGATCCGGTACGACGCTATGGTGCCCGACCCGGTTCGCGCCACTGCGAACAGGGTGCGGATTCCGGCGATCCGGGCGCGCCCCGCCGCCGTGCGCGAGGATGGCGGCGATGCTCCTCGACAGGTCCGGCCGCCGCTACCCGCTCGGCGAGCCCCGCTGGTGCGGCGACGACGGCTCGCCGCTGATGGTCGAGCCGCAGCCCGGCATCACCCGCGACCAGGTCGACCCGGCCGTCCGCTCCCAGTGGCGCTACGCCGCGGCCCTGCCGCTCGCGCTGGAGCCGGTCACACTCGGTGAGGGCACGACTCCTCTCGTGCCCCACCGGGTCGGGGACCTGGACCTCGGCCTGAAGCTCGAGTGGTTCAACCCCACCGCGAGCTTCAAGGACCGCGGCAGCTCGGTGATGGTCTCGCTGCTGCGGGCCCAGGGCGTGGACGCGGTCCTCGAGGACAGCAGCGGCAACGGCGGGTCGTCCGTCGCCGCCTACGCCGCCGCGGCCGGGATCGCCGCCACGATCCTCGCGCCGGCGTCGACCTCACCGGCCAAGATCCAGCAGAGCCGCGCGCACGGGGCGACCGTCGACCTCGTCGCGGGCACCCGGCAGGCGACGGCCGACGAGGCGGTGCGCCGCTCCGGCGCGGTCTTCTACGCCAGCCACAACTGGCACCCGTTCTTCCTGCAGGGCACGAAGCTGCTGGCCTACGAGATCTGGGAGGACCTCGGCTTCACCGCGCCCGACGCCGTCGTCCTCCCGTGCGGCGCGGGCAGCCTCGTGCTGGGCTGCCACCTCGGCTTCGGCGAGCTGCTCGCGGCCGGCGCGATCGACCGCCGGCCCCGGCTGCTGGTCGCCCAGCCGCGGCACTGCAGCCCGCTGGTCGCGGCCTTCGCGGCGGGGGAGGAGACCGTCGCCCCCGCCACCTGGCCCCGCACGATCGCCGAGGGCACGGCGATCGCGCGACCGGTGCGGGACCGCGAGGTGCTGGCGGCCGTGCGCGCCTCCGGCGGCGCGATGGTGGCGGTGCCGGAGCAGGAGATCGGCCCGGCGACCCTCGCCCTGGCCCGGCGCGGCCTCTACGCCGAGCCGACGAGCGCGCAGGTCCTCCCCGCCGTCCGCGCGTTCCGGGCCCGCGGCGCGCTGCACCCCGGCGAGCGGGTCGTCGCCGTGCTGACCGGCTCGGCGCTCAAGGCCGCCGACGCCGTCCGGCAGCTGCTCCGGGCGGGCTCGACCGAGCAGGCGGTGCCGTAGGCGCACACTCCGGCGTCGGCCTCCCCAATCGTGTGTACGTCAAAGACCCACCTGGTGCCGGCTCCGTCGCGGTTCCATGCTGGTCGCCAGCCGGAAGCCACCGCGTCAGGGGGAGCTGACGCGACTCTCGCCGCCCCCGGCGCCCCGCACGGGCGCCGGGGGCGACGCACGTGAGGCGACCGACGGGGGTCTGCGCTCGCCCACCCGCGTGGCCCGTTCGAAGGCGTGCGCGGCGTGCAGCAGCGCCGCCTCGCCGCGGTGTGCGCCGACCAGCTGCAGTCCGACCGGCAGCCCGTCGGGGGTGAAGCCGGCGGGCACCGAGATCGCCGGGTGGCCGAAGGCCGAGATCAGGTAGGCCGAGCGCATCCAGTCCAGATAGGACCCCTGGGCGACGCCCGCGATCTCCGTCGGGTACTCCAGCTCCACCGGGAACGGGGGGACCTGCGAGACCGGCAGCGCCAGCAGGTCGTAGCGCTCGGAGAACCGGCGCATCCGCTGGAAGAGGGCGGAGTGCAGGATTTCGGCGCGCGCGACGTCGGCGCCGGTGAGCCGCCTGCCCTCCTCGATGTTGCCGACGAGCGTGGCCTTCATCCGGTCGCGGTGGCGCGCCAGCAGCGGTCCCATCGACACCGCGAACGTCCAGGCCCGCAGGGTGCGGAACACCTCGTCGGCCCCCCGCAGGTCAGGGTCGGCACGCTCGACCGTGGCGCCCAGCTCCTCGAGCACCCGCACCTGCGGCTCGAGCGCCGCCGTCACCGCCGCGTCGACCGGGATCGTGCCGCCGAGGTCGGGCGACCAGGCCACCCGCAGCCCGGCGAGGTCCCGGCCCAGGGGCACGTCGAACACCGAGCCCGACTGCTCGATCGCGATGGGGCTGCGGGGGTCCGGGCCGGCCATGACGGACAGCAGCAGCGCGACGTCGGAGACCGTGCGCGCCATCGGACCCTGCACGGCGAGCGTGGAGTAGGCCAGCTCGGCGGGGTAGGACGGCACGCGGCCGGGCGCCGGACGCAGGCCGACGACGTTGCAGAACGAGGCCGGGTTCCGCAGCGAGCCGCCCATGTCGCTGCCGTCGGCGAGCGGGTGCATGCCCGTGGCCAGCGCCGCGGCGGCGCCGCCCGAGCTGCCGCCCGCGCTGCGACCCAGGTCGTAGGGATTGCGGGTGGCGCCGAAGAGCGGGTTGACGGTGTGCGAGCCGGCCGCGAACTCGGGCACGTTGGTCTTGCCCAGGGTGATCGCGCCCGCCGCCCGGATGCGCTCGATCACGAGCTCGTCGGACGCCGGCACCTCGTCGGCGTGGATCGGCGAGCCCTTGGTGGTGCGGATCCCGGCGGTGGCGTGGGTGTCCTTGTGCGCGATGGGGATGCCGTGCAGCGGCCCGACCGGCTCGCCCGCCACCAGCCGCTCGTCGGCCGCGGCGGCCTCGGCGAGGGCCTTCTCCGCCACCAGCGTGACGACGGCGTTGACCGCCCCGTTGCACGACGCGATCCGGTCGAGATGGGCCCCGACCAGTTCGCGCGCCGAGATCTCCTTGCGGCGCAGCGCTGCCGCCATGCCGCGGGCGGTCTCGAAGCAGACGTCCGTCACGGGCACGGACCGTATCCCCGGCCGCCCGGTCCGCCCGGTCCTACCCCTGTGTCACGGCAGCCTCCACCGACCGCTCGTCGGTCAGCGCCCGCCGCGGCATGACCAGCAGCGCGATCATCGCGATGACGCAGCAGATCACGATGTACCAGGCGATCCCCGTACTGGACCCGGTGTTCTTGAGGATGTAGGCGGCGATCAGCGGGGCCGGCCCGCCCGCGATCACCGAGGCCAGCTGGTAGCCCAGCCCGGCGCCGCTGTAGCGGATGTTGGTGCCGAAGCTCTCCGCGATCAGCGCGGCCTGCGGCCCGTACTGCATGTCGTGGAAGATCAGCGAGAGCACGATCGCGAGCAGCACCAGCACGCCGACGCGGGTGTTCAGCAGGCCGAAGTACGGGAAGGCGAACAGCCCGGTGCACACGATGCCGATGCCGTACATCGTCCGCCGGCCGATCCGGTCCGAGAGCCAGCCGAAGAAGGGGACGCTGAACAGGCCGATCGCGGCGGCGACCAGGGTCGCGTTGAGCAGCGAACCCCGGTTCAGCTGCAACTGCTGGGTGCCGTAGCTGAGTACGAAGGTGATGAACAGGTAGAACGGAGCCTGCTCGGAGAGCCGCACGAAGGCCGAGCTGAGGATCTCCCGCCACTGGGTGCGGAAGGCGTCGACGATCGGCATCTTCACCACGGTCTGCTTCGCCTTGACCGCGGCGAACTCCGGGCTCTCCAGGACCCGGAGCCGGACGTAGAGCCCGACGCCGACCAGCACCACACTCACCAGGAACGGCACCCGCCAGCCCCACGTGAGGAAGGCGGGGCCGGTGGTCGCGGACATGAGCTGCACCAACCCGGTGGACAGCAGCAGTCCGACCGGGACGCCGAGCTGCGGCCAGCTGGCCATGAACCCGCGCTGCCTGGCGTGCCCCCACTCCATCGCGAGCAGCACCGACCCGCCCCACTCGCCGCCGACCGCGACGCCCTGCACGATCCGCAGGACGGTCAGCAGGATGGGCGCGGCGAGGCCGATCGCGGCGTAGGTCGGCAGCAGGCCGATCAGCGCGGTGCCGATCCCCATCAGCAGCAGCGTGATGATCAGCGTGGACTTGCGGCCGATCCGGTCGCCGTAGTGCCCGAAGATCGCCGCGCCGATCGGCCGGGCCGCGAACCCGGCGAACTGGGTCCCGAAGGCGAGCAGGATCCCGACGTACGGGTCCTCGCCCGGGAAGAAGAGCTTCGGGAAGACGAGCGCGGCCGCCGTCCCGTAGAGGAAGAAGTCGTACCACTCGATCGTCGTGCCGACGGTCGAGGCGAAGACCGCCCGCCGCCGCTGGGATCTCTGGATCGCCTCGTTGTCGACAGCACTGTCGCTCATCGGTCTGCTCCCCGTCGTCGCGGAATAGACGCGCTGACGGTGGCGCGCGGTCGGTGCGCCGTCAAACGGAAGCGTGACAGGAGTCGGGTGCGTCCGTTATGACGGGTCCGACAGGAAGGCTGCACCCGCGGTGGCCAGGTGTCCGGGGTCGTCGACGCCGCACAGCTCGCGGGCCGAGTGCATGGACAGCACGGGGATGCCGACGTCGACGGTGCGGATCCCGAGCCGGGTCGCGACGATCGGGCCCACGGTGGTGCCGCACGGCACGGTGTTCCTCCCGACGAAGAACTGGCTCGGCACGCCGGCGTCGCGGCAGGCCCGCTGCCAGGCGGCCGCCCCCGGGGCATCCGTGGCGTAGCGCTGGTTGGCGTTGACCTTCAGCGCCGGGCCGCCGTTGGGGATGCTCCGGTGGCCCGGTTCGTAGCGCTCCAGGTAGTTGGGGTGCGCCGCGTGGGTGACGTCCACGGAGAGGCAGCGCGAGGCCGCGAAGGCGCGGGCCCGGGCGTCGAACCCGCCGGCCAGCCGGGTCAGCAGGGTCTCCAGCAGCGGGCCCGCCGCGCCGGTCGCCGTGCCGCTGCCGATCTCCTCGTGGTCGAAGCCGACGAACACCGGGATCACCCCGGTGGTCGACCGCGACGCGGCGAGCAGGCCGGCCAGCCCGGCGTGCACCGAGGCCAGGTTGTCCAGCCGTGGGCAGGCGAGCAGCTCGCCCTCGCGGCCGAGCCGGGCGGGCGGGGTGAGGTCGTGGACCACGAGGTCGTGCGCCGCGACCTGCCGCGGGTCGATCCCGACCTCGGCGGCGAGGAACTCGACGAGGTCGCCCTCGCGGACGTCGCCGATGCCCCAGACCGGCAGCAGGTGCTGCTGGGAGTCGAGCGTGAGGCCCTGGTTGACCTGCCGGTCGAGGTGGATCGCCAGCTGCGGCACGCGCAGCAGCGGCCGGTCGACGTTCACCGGCACCACGGTCCCGTCGAACAACGCGAGCCGGCCCGCCAGCCCGAGGTCGCGGTCCAGCCAGGAGTTCCACAGCGCGCCGCCGTAGACCTCCACGGCGACCTGCCGCCAGCCCGCCGCCCCGGTGTCCGGGCGCGGCTTGACCTTGAGCGTGGGGGAGTCGGTGTGGGCGGCGAAGATGCGCAGCGGCGAGCCCGGCCGAGCGCCGTCGCCGACGTACCAGGCCAGCAGGGTGCCGTCCCGGACGAGGAAGCGCCCGCCCCGCGCGTCGTCCCACTCCTCGGTCTCCACCTGCTCGGTGAACCCCGACGCGCGCAACCGGCGGACGGACTCCGCCACGGCGTGGTACGGAGTGGGGGAGGCGGAGACGAAGTCGGCGAGGTCGCGCGCGGCACTGCTGTCCCGGGGGCTCACGTGCGGCATCCTCGCACCGTGACCGACCCCGGGTACGACGTGGTGGTGGTGGGCGCGGGCTCGGCCGGGTGCGCGCTGGCCGGACGGCTGGCCGAGCGCGGCGATCGCTCCGTCTGCCTGGTCGAGGCGGGCCCGGCCTCCCGGATGCCCGACGTCACCCGCGCGGCCTCGCTCGCCGCCACCGCCCCCGGACACCCCCTGAACTGGGAGTACACCGCCCGGCTGGTGCCCGGTCGGACGGTCTCCGTGCCCCGCGGCCGCGTGGTCGGTGGCTCCTCGGCGATCAACGGGTCCTACTTCGTGCGGGCGGTCCCGCAGGACTTCGCGGACTGGTCGGTGCCCGGCTGGTCCTACGACGACCTCCTCCCGTACTACCGGCGCTCGGAGGCCGACCTCGACGTGGACGGTCCACGGCACGGCAGGTCGGGGCCGCTGCGGGTGCGCCGGCCGGCGGGCACCCTGCTCGCCCCGGTCACGCCGGTCTTCCTCGCGGCGTGCGCCGCGCTCGGCTGTCCCGACGAGCCCGACAAGAACGCCGGCGGGCCGCCCGGGGCGGGGCCGATCCCGTCGAACGCCGTCGAGGGCGTGCGGATCAGCACCGCCACGGCGTACCTCCCGCCGCCGTGGGGCGCGGCGCCGCCCGTCCCGA
The DNA here is from genome assembly GCF_047200735.1 of Pseudonocardia oceanicola. Classification (NCBI taxonomy): domain Bacteria; kingdom Bacillati; phylum Actinomycetota; class Actinomycetes; order Pseudonocardiales; family Pseudonocardiaceae; genus Pseudonocardia; species Pseudonocardia oceanicola. The sequence continues at coordinate 80,698 of NZ_JBJZON010000007.1, read as the reverse complement.
CGCTGACCGTGCGCCCGGAGGTCCGGGCCCTGCGCGTGGCGCTCGACGGGGACCGCGCCCTCGGCGTCGAGACGACGGCGGGCACGGTCCGGGCCGGCGAGGTCGTGCTGGCGGCCGGGGCCGTGGGCTCGCCCCACCTGCTCCTGCACAGCGGGATCGGGCCGGCGGCGGTGCTGCGGGACGCCGGTGTCCCGCAGCGGGCCGACCTGCCCGTCGGCCAGGGGTGGTCCGACCATCCCAGCGTCTACCTGCCCTTCCGGTGGCCCGGCCCGCCGCCGCACCCCGACGCCGTCGCGGGGCAGGCCGCGCTGAACCTCGACTCCGGCTCCGACCCGGCCGGCGACCTCGAGATCCTGCTGTTCGCGCGGCCGTTCGACGAGGGCGGCGACGTGCACCTGATGTGTGCCCTGCAGCGCCCCGAGAGCCGCGGCGACCTCACGATCACCTCGGCCGACCCGCTCGCCCCGCCGGTGCTCGACTACGAGTACCTGCGCACCGAGGCGGACCGCAGGCGGCTGCGCGCCGCGGTCCGGGTGGCCGCGGACCTGCTGCGGGCCGCCGACCTCGACCGCGCGGCCCCGGAGGGCTGGGTGCTGGGCAACGACGTGCGGCTCGACGGCTGGATCCGGGACGTCCTGACGACCTCGGTGCACCTGTGCGGCAGCGCCGCGCTGGGCCGGGTGGTGGGTCCCGACCTGCGCGTGCACGGGTTCACGAACCTGCGGGTGGCCGACACCTCGGTGCTGCCCGCTGCGCCCCGCCGTGGTCCGGCGGCCACCGCCGTGATGGTCGGCGAACGGGCGGCCGATCTGCTGGCCGGGCCGGTACGCACAAGTACGTAGTGCCCGCGCGGGCCGGCGCGCGTATGCCGGGTGGGCGTCCCGCCGCCGGGGCGGGCCCGACCCGAGGAGGACACCGATGTCGGAGACGGGCAGGACGAACATCGTCGTCATGTGGACGGTGGGCCCTGACGAGGTCGCGGAGGGCGACCGGATCTTCACGAGCCATGCGAAGTTCATGACCGGGCACCCACGGTCGGGTGAGGAGGCCCTGCTCTCGTACACGATTTCGAAGGGGCCCGAGCTGTCCGACCCCGTCGACCCGAACTCCGCGCCCACCGGCAACACGATCTTCGTGCTGTACGAGATCTACCAGGGCCCGGCCGGCGTGCCCGAGCACTGGCGGCTGGCGGTGCAGGACTGGGAGGACCTCCCGGCCTTCATGCAGTGGAGCAAGCGGAACAAGGTCTCCACGCTGCACGACGGCGTGGTGGTCCAGGCCCTCTGGTGATCCACCCCGGCGGCCCGGGCCCGGCGTGGACGGTTGCGTCCGGGTGCCCGGGCTGGGCCTAGCGTGAGGGGATGGCGAACCCCTTCCTCGCGCCGAGCGAGCTGCCCTACGGCCTCCCGGACTTCGCGGCGATCACCGACGAGGACTACCTGCCGGCGTTCGAGGCGGGGATGGCGGAGCAGCGGGTCGAGGTCGAGGAGATCCTGGACTCCGGCCCGCCGACCTTCGCCAACACCATCGAGGCCCTCGAGCTCTCCGGACGCACGCTCGACCGGGTCTCGCGGGTCTTCTTCAGCCGCGCCGGCGCGCACACGACCCCGCGGATCGAGGAGGTGCGCGCCGCCGTCGCGCCGATGCTCGCCGCGCACGCCGATGCGATCACCCTGGACCCGCGGCTCTTCGGGCGGATCGCCGAGCTGCACGGGAAGCGGGAGGAGCTGGGGCTCGACCCGGAGTCGCTGCGCCTGCTCGAGCGCCACCACCGGGACGCCGTCCGGGCCGGGGCGGAGCTGAGCGAGGCCGACAAGGAGCGGCTCAGCGCGATCAATGCCGAGCTGTCCTCGCTGTCGACGACTTTCAGCGCCCGCCTGCTCGCCGGGGCGAACGCGGCGGCGGTGCACGTCCACGACGTCGCGAAGCTCGACGGGCTCTCCCCGGGCGCGATCTCCGCCGCGGCCGCCGCGGCGAAGGACCGCGGACACGGCAGCGGCTTCCTGATCACCCTGGTGCTGCCCACCGGACAACCGGTGCTCGAGTCCCTCACCGACCGCGAGCTGCGCCGAGAGATCTTCGAGGCGTCGATCGGGCGCGGCGCGCAGGGCGACGAGAACGACACCCGGGACGTCGTGCTGCGGCTGGCGGCGCTGCGGGCGGAGCGGGCGCGGCTGCTGGGCTTCCCGAGCCATGCCGCCTACGTGATCGACGACAACACCGCCGGCTCGGTCGACGCCGTCGCCGCCATGCTCGCCGATCTCGCCCCGCCGGCGATGCGCAACGCCGACGCGGAGGCTGCCGATCTCGCCGCGCTCGCGGGGCACGCACTCGAGCCCTGGGACTGGGCGTTCTACGCCGAGCGGGTGCGGCGAGAGCGGTACGAGGTCGACGCCGCGTTGCTGCGGCCGTACCTGGAGCTGGAGCGGGTACTGCAGCACGGCGTGTTCCACGCCGCCGAGGAGCTGTACGGGATCCAGTTCCACGAGCGGCACGATCTGCCGACCTACCACCCGGACGTCCGGTACTGGGAGGTCTTCGACGCCGACGGCACCCCGCTCGGCCTCTACGGCGGGGACTACTACGCCCGCGAGTCCAAGCGCGGCGGCGCCTGGATGAACGCGCTGGTGCCGCAGGCCGGGCTGCTCGGCACCCGGCCCGTCGTGATGAACACGCTCAACATCGCCAAACCCGCCGAGGGCGAGCCGACGCTGCTGACGATCGACGAGGTCCGCACGCTGTTCCACGAGTTCGGGCACGCGCTGCACGGGCTGTTCTCGGCCGTCCGGTACCCGACCTTCTCCGGGACGTCCGTGCCGCGGGACTTCGTCGAGTTCCCGTCGCAGGTCAACGAGATGTGGCTGGAGCGCCCGGAGATCCTCGGCCGCTACGCACGCCACCACGGGACCGGCGAGCCGCTGCCGTCCGAGCTGCTGGAGAAGCTGCTGGCCAGCCGGGCCTACGGGGAGGGTTACCGGACCACCGAGTACCTCGCGGCCTCGCTGCTGGACCAGGCCTGGCACACGCTCGGCGTCGACCACACCGTCGGCGGTGCCGACACGGTCGATGCCGTCGAGGACGTGCTCGCCTTCGAGGCCGAGGCGCTGCGCAAGGCCGGGATCGCGCACCCGCTCGTCCCGCCGCGCTACCGCAGCACCTACTTCAACCACGTCTTCGCGGGCGGGTACTCGGCCGGCTACTACTCCTACATCTGGTCCGAGGTGCTCGACGCCGACACCGTGGAGTGGTTCGCGGAGAACGGCGGGCTGCGGCGGGAGAACGGCGACCACTTCCGCCGCCGGCTGCTGTCGAAGGGCGGCAGCGTCGACGCGATGGAGGCCTACCGCGCCTTCCGCGGCCGCGACCCCGAGATCCGCCCGCTCCTCGAACGCCGCAACCTCACCTGACCCGCGAGTCGCGGTCTCGGCTTCGGTGAGTCGCGCTCTCAGCTCCCGCGAGTCGCGCTTTCGGCTTCGGTGAGTCGCGCTCCGGGGGTCGAGACCGTGAAGCGGACACCGCGACTCGCGGGAGCCCAGACCCCGACTCGCGGATGACCAGCATCAACACCCTCAACCGCGTCGAGCGCGCCTGCGCCCGACTCCACCACGACGGCCAGAAGACGAGCTCCCCACCCTGCGCACCGCGGTCGAAGCCATCGCCGATCGAGTACGCAAACACGAAGAACAACTCCGACGCCTCGCCCCCACCACGAGTGAAGCGTTAACCGGCCAAACATCGAAAAGTAAGATAATTAGCCGGATAAGCGCTCGACAACGCACCAATGGAGTTCACGATCGGGCTGCACAAGTCCGAACTGATCACGCCGTACGCCCATTCCCGGAACTGGAGCGGCCTTCATGAGGTGGAGCGGGAGACCGCCGAGTGGTTCACTGGTGCAACTGTGCGGGGCTCCACTCTTCTGCTGACCGTATGCCCCGGATTGAACGGGAAATGGTGTACGCTACGACCATCGCGCAACAGGGTGGCTCATGCTCGGCAGACCCGTACCCGCTCCTTCCTCTCGACACCCTGTCGCGACCGAGACGTGATCAATCCGCGCGGCTTCTTATTGCGTCAGGCGGCATTCGGCGGGTGTTTCAGGCGCGTCTGGTCACCACGCTGCAACCCGTTGCCGGTCGAGCGCCTTCCGCAGCAGGGTGTGATGCGCTTAATGTGAGTGTCGTGTATGGCCTGCTGCTGCGACTGTCCGCACTTGACGCGGACGCCGCCAGCGCCTTACGGGTGATCGGCTTCTTCGACGTGCTGGTCGAGCAGGGCGCCGCGGTCGATGTGGTTCTCCAGCGCACGGCCGCGCTGGCGGGGTGTGCTGTGGGGCTCCGGCGGACCGATACCCCGCAGGGGCGGCGGGCCGACGTGAACACGCCGGTGCACGACGGGACGCCCCCGATCTGGGCCCGGGTCCGCCCGGTGCCTGTGGACCACGAGATCTGGCTCGAGCGTTTTGGGACGCCTCTACCATTGGACGATCTGCTGCTTGAGCGCTTCGCCCTGACCACCTCGGTCGCGCTGAGTCGGCGGCAGCGCGACGTCGAGAATCTGGACGACGCGTCGTTGCTCCGCCTCGCCGTCGATGCCACGGCGGACGAAATGCGGCGCCGCCGGGCGCTTGTCCGGTTGGGCCTTCCGCCCACCGGGCTGGTCCACACGATGGCCGCCGAGGGCGCGCCCGCGCTCATCGACAAGCTGGCCGGGTCGGCGGGTCCCCTGCTGGCCCGGGCCTCAGTGGGGATGGCGCACGCCTTGGTGTCGGCCTGCCCCTTCGCCGAGGACCTGAGCGTGCCCGTCGGCACCCGCGTGGGGATTGCCTCGCCACACCCCGCCGCGTCTCTGCCCACCGCCTGGCGGGAGGCGAGCATCGCCCTGCGGTTCGCGCTGCCGAGCCGGCGCGATTTCCCGCCCTACTCCCTTGACGAGGCGGTCGCGGTTCGCTATCCGGCCCTGGGCGGGTTCGGGGCGCTCGCGGAACGGATGTCCCCGGAGGCGATCAACGAGGTGGCAGACGTCCAGGCCCTAGACGAGTTGGCGAGCGAATCCGCGGGGGAGGAGGTGCTCCACACTCTGGAGGTCGTCGCCTCCACCGAGTCGATGCGCCGTGCGGCGACGATCCTGCATCTGCACCACAACTCGGTCGCCCATCGGGTGACCCGGGCGGAGAAGGTGCTGGGCTTTTCGCTGGGCGAGCCTTACGCGCGGTCCCGGCTGATGCTCGCCCTCGTGCTGCGCAGGCTCCGTGACTCGGCCGGTTTCGCCTGAGCCACGGGGCGCTCGGGCGCCATGTGGCGCCCGGACGGGCCAGATCGGCGCCACGTGACCCATGACACGCGGCCATCCGGTGGCCATGCTGAAGTCGGCGGGCAGACCGGAGTTGCCGCCCATCGCCGAGGAGCGTTCCGATGACGTATCGCTTCGATCCCGAGCTTGCGCCCTGGATAGCAATGATGCCGACCTTCGACATCACGGACCCGGTCGCGGCGCGCGCCGAGCTGGCCGAGCAGGTGCGCCAGGGCCCCCCGTACGCGCCGTCGCAGCCGTTAGCCATCGTGGACCGGACGGTGCCCGCTCCCCGGGGCGCTCCCGACGTGGCGGTGCGGATCTACACCCCCGAGCGGCGGCCCGCCACGTTGCCGGGTCTCCTGTTCCTCCACGGCGGGGGATTCGTCGTCGGGGGCTTGGACGGCGAGGACGGGCGGGCCCAGGAGATCGCGGCCGGGGCGGACGTTGTTGTGGTGTCGGTGGAGTACCGTCTCGCCCCGGAGCATCCCTTCCCGGCCGGGCTCGAGGACTGCTATCTGGCGCTGTGCTGGTTCTCCTCGCACGCCGCCGAGCTGGGGGTGGACCCCCGACGCATCGGGGTCGGGGGCGGCAGCGCGGGGGCCGGCCTGGCTGCTGCGGCGGCGTTGTTCGCCCGGGACCGGGGCGGACCCGCGCTGCGGATGCAGTACTTGAGCGTCCCGGAGTTGGACGACCGGCTCGACAGCCACTCGATGACCCTCTACACCGACACCCCGATCTGGAACCGGCCGAACGCCGAACTGTCGTGGCGCTACTACCTCGATGGCCAGGAACCGTCCCCGTACGCTGCGCCCGCGCGGGCGGCGGACCTTCGTGGCTTGCCCGCCACCTATGTCGAGGTGTGCGAGTTCGACCCGTTGCGGGACGAGGGCATCGCCTACGCGCAACGTCTGAGCCAGGCCGGGGTTCCGGTCGAGCTGCATCTGTATCCCGGGACGTTCCACGGGTCGTCGCTGGTTACCGAGGCGGCCGTCTCGAGGCGGATGGCATCGGACAGCCGCACGGCGATCCGCCGGTTGTTGCACGACTGAGCGGGCTTCGGAACGGGCCCGCCGATCGATCAGTGGAACCCGTCGCCGAACGGCGCAGCGCCGCCGGGCGGAGCCCTCATCACCGCACGCATACGAGAGGACAGCATGAACGACACTAGTTCGGGCCCGGAGATCTTGGACGTCCTGGTGATCGGGGCCGGGTTCGCCGGCCTGCACATGGTCTACAAGCTCCGGGAAGAGGGTTTCTCGGTGCACGGCCTGGAGGCGGGCTCGGGGCCAGGAGGTACGTGGTACTGGAACCGCTACCCGGGCGCCCGGTGCGACTCGGAGATCATGTACTACTCGTTCTCGTTCCTGCCGGAGCTGGAGCAGGAGTGGCCGCTGCTCGAGCGGTACCCCGAGCAGCCGATGATCCTCCGCTACCTGGAGCGGGTCACGGACGTGCTCGACCTGCGCAAGGACTTCACCTTCGACACCCGGGTGAACAGTCTGACCTACGACCAGGCGGCGAACCTGTGGACCGCGCGCAGCGAGGCCGGTGGCGAGTGGACGGCGCGGTTCGTCGTGACCGCGGTCGGGTGTTTGTCCGCGGCGAACGTCCCGGACATCCCGGGGGTCGAGACGTTCGCCGGACGGTCGCTGCACACCGGTGCTTGGCCGCACGAGCCGGTCGACTTCACCGGTCAGCGGGTGGGCGTCATCGGTACCGGCGCGTCGGCGATCCAGGCGATCCCGGTGATCGCGAAACAGGCGGATCATCTCACGGTCTTCCAGCGGACCGCACAGTTCACGATCCCCGCTGCCAACGGCCCGCTCGATCCGCGGTTCGTCGAGATGTGGAAGCAGAACTACCCGGAGTGGCGTCGGCGTGCGCGGCACTCCGCGGCGGGTGTCCCGTACACCGCCATGGATGTGTCGGCGCTGGAGGTCTCGGAGGAGGAGCGGCGGGCCCGGTACGAGCAGACCTGGCAGGAGGGCGGGTTCCTCTTCTCCCTCGGCACCTACAACGATCTGCTGACGGACGAGCAGGCCAATGCCACGGCGGCGGACTTCGTGCGGTCGAAGATCGACGAGCTCGTCGACGATCCCGAGGTGGCGGAGAAGCTGAAGCCGTCGGGGTACCCGATCGCGACGAAGCGGCTGCCGCTGGACACCGACTACTACGTCACCTACAACCGCCCCAACGTCACCCTCGTCGACCTGCGGCGGTCCCCGATCGAGGAGATCACCGAGAAGGGCATCCGGACCGGCGACGAGCTGCACGAGCTCGACATCCTCATCTACGCGACCGGCTTCGACGCGCTGACCGGTCCGCTGACAGCGCTCAACATCACCGGTCGCGACGGACGCTCGCTGACCGATGCCTGGGCCGAGGGCCCACGCACCTACCTCGGACTGGCCGTTCCCGGCTTCCCGAATCTCTTCACCATCACCGGCCCGGGCAGCCCCTCGGTGCTCAGCAACATGCCCGTGTCGACAGAGCAGCACGCCGAATGGATCGGCGACTGCCTCGTCCACCTGCGCGAGCGGGGCATCGACCGGATCGAGGCGACCCCGGACGCCACCGACGAATGGACCGACCACGTGCAGGAGGTCGCGTCCGAGACGCTCTACCCGCGTGCCGCGTCCTGGTACATGGGCGCCAACATCCCCGGCAAGCCGCGCCTGTTCCTGCCCTACGTCGGCGGCGTCGGCGTCTACCGGGACAAGTGCGACCAGGTCGCCGCGGACGGTTACGTCGGCTTCGAGCTCGTGCCCGGCGGGGCACTGGTCTGAGCGCATCCGACGATCGGAGAAGGAGGAGCACGATGGCACTCGACGAGGCCACGACGGGCCTGCTCGCGCAGCTGGCCCAGCTGGACGCGAAACCGCTGCACGAGATGACCCCCGAGCAGGCCCGCGACTTCACGGCGTCGCTCAGCGAGCAGACGGGCCCGGGACCGTCGGTGCACCGGGTCCGCGACACGCGCGTGCACGTCAGCGGGGGAGCGGTACCCCTCCGCATCCTGACCCCGTCCGAGCACCCGCGGGGGGTGATCGTCTGGTACCACGGCGGCGGCTGGGTGATCGGGGGGATCGACGAGGCCGAGCCCCTCGGCCGGACGATGGCCGCGCGCACCGACTGCGTCGTGGTCCTGGTGGACTACCGGATGGCGCCGGAGTACCGCTTCCCGACCGCCGTCGACGACGCGTGGGCCGCGCTGCGCTGGACCTTCGACCACCTCGACGACCTGGTGGGCGGGCCGGCGCCGGTGATCGTCGCGGGGGACAGCGCGGGCGGCAACCTCACGGCGGTCGTCGCACAGCGGGCCGTCCGGAAGGGTGGGCCCGCGCCCGCCCTGCAGGTCCTCGTCTACCCCGTGACCGACTGCGACCTGTCGACGACGACCTACCAGGACCCGGAGAACCAGCTGCTCCTCAGCCGGGACAGCATGATCTGGTTCTGGGACCACTACGCCCCGGACCCCCTCTCCCGGGAGCACCCCGACGCCGCGCCTTTGCGCGGTGACTTCCTGCGGCTCCCCCCGGCGGTGGTGCTCACCGCGGAGCACGACGTGCTGCGCGACGAGGGCGAGCTGTACGCCACCCGGCTGCTCAAGGCGAACGTCCCCGTCCGCCACCGCCGCTTCAGCGGTCAGATGCACGGCTTCTTCACCATGATCGGAGCACTGCCGGGAGCCGACGCCGGCATGGACTACGTCGTCGAGGCGATCGACGCGGAGCTGAAGGCCGGAGCGGCGGAGGCCGGCTGAGGAGGTCGTCCTCGGCCGGACCGGAGCACGCACCGAACACCGAGAGTACGGAGGTCTCATGTCACGCTCTTCATCGATCGACCCGGAGTCCCTGGTCCCGCTCACCGCGTTGCTCGAGGCGATGCCGGGTGGGGTCAACGCGATCCCGGACATCGTGGCGCGGCGGGCCGCCGTCGCCGAGATGCTGGCCGCGGTGGACGTGCCGGACAATCCCGACGTCGCCAAGGAGGACCGGTCCGTCCCCGGCCCCGACGGGGCGCCGGACGTCGGGGTCCGGATCTACCGCCCGGTCCGTGCCTCCGGAGCGGCACCCGGCATCCTTTACATCCACGGGGGCGGGATGGTCCTGGGCTCGGTGGCGGGTGAGGACCCGACTGCGACCATGCTGGCCGACGCGCTCGGCGCCGTCGTCGTGTCGGTCGAGTACCGGCTCGCCCCGGAGCATCCGCACCCGGCACCGGCGGAGGACTGCTACGCCGTCCTGGTCTGGATGGCGAAGAACACCGACGAGCTGGGCGTCGACCCCGACCGGCTGGTGGTCTACGGCGGGAGCGCGGGCGGCGGACTCACCATCGCCACCGCCCTGATGGCGCGTGACCGCGGTGGGCCGGCGCTGCGCTTCATGATGCCGATCTACCCCATGATCGACGACACGAACACGAGCCCGTCCTCGCACGAGATCGTGGACGTCGGCATCTGGGACCGCGCGGGCAACGAGGAGGCCTGGGCCTGGTATCTCGGGGGAGCGCAGGCCGACGCGTACGCCGCGCCCACCCGTGCCGCGGACCTCGCGGGACTGCCCCCCGCGTACATCGACGTCGGCACCGTCGACCTCTTCCGGGACGAGGACATCGCCTTCGCGCAGCGGCTCATGGCCGCGGGCGTGCCGTGCGAGCTGCACGTCCACCCGGGTGCCTACCACGCCAGCGAGACGTTCGCGCCGGACGCGGCGCTCTCCCAGCGGATCTGGGCGGGCCGCCTCGACGCCCTCAGGCGCGCGCTCGCCTGAGAACTCGGTAGCGTCAGGTCAGTCATCGTCAACTTCAGGTCGTCTATCTCGCAGTCGATGATGTTGGGCGGGTCGCCCCGAGGGTGGTGCCGGTGTGGTCGGCGACGAACCGGAAGCGGCTGATGGCTCTACCGTGCCTTTCGCACGGTGGTTCCCGGCAGAGAGCGCTCTTGCGGCTGGTCCCGCGAGGACTTTGGTGAGCCGGCGCCTCTGCCGGGCCCCGGCGAAGGTCGGCCGCCCTCGAGGATGTGGTCCCGCGAGGACTGATCCATCAGCACGATACAGCGCCTTCTCGGTCCTGGGTTCCGCAGCTGACGTGGTGATCTGGTGCATGATCGTGGGTGTTGGAGCAGGTCAGCGTGGTGTGTCCTGGTCCAGAACGTGCGAGGCTCTAGGAACGCGATTTGGCTGAATCTGCGGCTGTGAGCTGCTGGAGTTCAGCCGGTCGTCGCACTTGATCTTGGTTGGTTCGGCGGGACAGGATGTCCCGTGCGTGAGATGTTGATGGTCTCGGATCGGGAGGAGATCTCCCGCGGTCTCGCGGAGGGCCTGTCCTTCAAGGACATCGCTCTCGCCCTGGGTCGTGATCCGTCGGTGATCTCTCGGGAGGTCCGCCGCCACGGCGGGCGTGAGGCCTACCGGGCTGCGACAGTCCAAAAGCGGGCCGACGCGGCGCGGCGGCGCCCGGAGCAGCTGGTCGTGGACCGCCATCCGCGGCTGCGCGGGATCGTCCTCGCGCTGTTGCGTCGTGGCTGGTCACCGGCCTCGATCGCGGGCCGGTTGCCGATCGACCATGCAGGCGACCAGGCTTGCCGGGTGTCGCACGAGGCCATCTACCAGTGGATCTACGCCACCCCGGTGTCCACCCTGGCCCGCGAGCTGATCGCGCTGCGCAGCGGGCGCACCGCCCGCCGAGGCGGCCGCAAGCCTGCACCGGCCCCGCGGATCACCGACCCCGTCTCCATCGACGAACCCCCCAGACGCCGAGGGCCCGGGCGGTGCCCGGACATCGGGGAAGGCGACCTGGTCATCGGCAAGGGCGGCAAGACCGCGGTCGGGACCCTGGTCGAACGCACCTCACGGTTCCTGGTGCTCGTGCCGCTGCACGGACGAGACTCGCTCACCGTCGGCCGTGGGGTCATCGCCGCCACCAGCGGACTGCCCACACCCATGCGGGCCTCGCTGACCTGGGACTGCGGCGCCGAGATGGCCGGCCACGCCACCGTCACGAAAGGCTCGATGCCGGTGTACTTCGCCCACCCGCACTCCCCGTGGGAACGCGGCAGCAACGAGAACGCCAACCGCATCGTGCGTGAGTACTTCCCGAAAGGCGTGGAAATCACCTCGGACCCGAAATACCTGGCGATGGTGGCTTGCGACATCAACGATCGACCCAGTAAGATCCACAACTGGAAGAAGCCCTCCGAGATGTTCGCCGAACTCGTTGAGCTAGATGCTACGACCGCCTGAATTCGCGCTGTGCTGAATTGTGTACGGTCTGGTGGCGTGTTCGTGCGTATGTCGACTCGGCGGAACCGGGACGGGTCGACGGTGTGCTACCTGCGGTTGGCGCGCAGCGAGTGGGACCCGGGCGCCAAGACCGCGCGGACGAAGGTGTCGTACTGGCCGGGCTGATCCGCTCGACCGGGCCCCGATCGAGCGTCTGATCGCCACGCTGACCCGGGTCGTGGGTGTCGAGGCGAGCGCGACCGGCCCGGATCGAGCTCGCGTGGCCGGGGTACCCGGTCTGGAGTTCGTCGAGTCCCGTCCGCTGGGTGGGGCCGTGGCTGCTCGACCGGCTGTGGCAGCGGCTCGTGATCGACACCGTGCTGCGCGGCCTCGCGGCCGGGACCCGGCGGGATCCGGTGGTGGAGCGGGTGCTGTTCGCGCTGGTCGCGAACCGGGCGTTGGCGCCGTCGTCGAAGCTCGCCGCCACCTCCGTCACGATCAAGGTCGCGCACCTGGTCATCGGCGTGGACGTCGATGGCCGCAAGCATGCGCTGGGCTGCTGGATCGCCGAGGCCGAGGGAGCGAAGTTCTGGCACTCGGTGCTCACTCCATTGCGCAACCGTGGTCTGCGCGACATTCTGATCGCCTGCTGCGATTGTGAGGATGATCAGGCGTCGTCCCGGGCCGCGGCCTGACCCGTGCTGCGACTGACCGTGGTGTCCTGAGCGCCGATCTGTCGGCCGGGACCTGGGGCGGCGCACCGACGACACCCCCGCACCCAGCAGTACCTGCAGCGGCGCCTCGCCGAGGGCAAGCACGCCGCGAGGTGATCCGCTGCCTCAAGCGCTACATCGCCCGCGAGGTCGTCACCCTGCTCACGCCCCCGAGCACCGCCACGATCGCCACCAGCACCACGACGGCCGCCGCTTGACATCCATAGGGGCATCGGACTCACCGGCCTGCCCGAGGCCATCACCACGGTCTTCCCCGACACGGTGGTGCAGACCCTGCGTGGTACACGTGATCCGCAACGCCGTGCGGTTCGTCTCCTACCAAGATCGGAAGAAGATCGCCGCGAGCATGCGGACGATCTACACCGCGCCCACCGTCGAGGCCGCCGGACTCGCTCTCAAAGACCTCGACCAGCAGTGGGGTCACCAATACCCCGCCCACGTCGGCCTCCGGGTGCGTGCGCTGCGCACCGAGCAGGGGATGTCGCTGTCCGAGCTGGCCCGCCGTGCCTCGGTCGGCAAGGCCACGCTGTCCGGGCTCGAGGCCGGCACCCGCAACCCCACCCTCGACACCCTGCACGCCGTGGCGCCGGCGCCGAGCAGACCTCGCCCGCGCACCACCCCGGCGTCACGGAGCACGCGACGGTGTTCGCGGGCGAGCTCCGCGCCGGCCGGCTCGACGCGCCGGGCCAGGCCGGGCCCGGCGGGTATCTCGAGTGGCTCGCCGACGCTCCGCACGGGTACGCCGCCGTCGGACCGGAGGACGTGCACGCCTCGCTGCTGATCCGCTACCCCAGGTAGCGCAGTCACACGGAGCGGGACGGACCCGTCACCGCAGGTGGAAAGGGTGTGCAGGAGCGCCCGTTCGGTCTAGCCGCGGCGGCTAACGCGGACCGAGATCTGCTCGACAGACCGAGGACCGACCCGCCGCCGGATGGACCGACCCATGAGCCTGCCGCCGAGCCCCGCCGTCCCCGACGAGGTGCCGACCCCTCGCTTCCCGGGGCCCCGTCCGATGCCGCCCCGTCCGATGCCGCCCCGCTCGGCGTCGACCCGCCCGGCGTCCACCAGCCCGGCGCCGCCTCGTCCTCCCCAGGGAGCCGCGCACCGCGCGACGCGCGCGACGCGGCGGGCCGCAGGCCCGCGGACGTGGGCCGAGTCCGCCGCGCGCCGCCGCCGGCGCGTCCGTCGGACCCGCTTCGGCCGCCTGCTGCTCGCCCTCGTCGCCCTCGCCGCGCTCGCCGGCGGGGCCGTGATCTGGCAGCTCGCCGACGGGCGGCCGCTCGAGCTGCTCCGGGACGGCTGGGCGTTGCTCGAGCCGCGCGTCGAGGACCTGCGGCGGCTGCTGCGTCAGGAGTAGATGCGCAGCCAGTCGACGTGCATCTCGGTGGGGCGCGGGGAGCCGCCGTCCGGGAAGTAGTCGAGCTGGATGGTCGGGTGCATCCTGCCCGGCGGGAGCGTGCCGGGATCGGTGCTGGAGAACCACTGCTGCCCGTCGAGGTAGCCGATGATCCCGTCCGGCGTCCACTCCACGGCGTAGTTGTGCCACTGGGTGATGTCGATCTTCCGGTTCGCGGACTTCTGGTTGTTGTCCGCACCGTAGTGCAGGAAGAAGGACACCCCGGCCGAGGCGCTGTCCGTCTCGGCGAAGTCGATCTCGCCGCCCCGCGGCCACTCGATGTCGCTCGGCCACAGGATCAGCACCGGGTGGTACTGGGAGTCCCCGGCCGGGAACCTGGCGCGCATCTCGTACCGGCCGTACTGCCGGCTGTCGTGGAAGGCCAGGCCGCCGGTGTCGCCGTCGGAGTCGCCGCGGATCGTGAGGATCCCGCCCGAGGTGGACACGGCGTCGGGGGTGCGCCGGCCGTTGCCGCCGTGGCCTGCGCCGTCGTAGACGCCCCACTTGTCGAGGCCGCCGGAGAACTCGTCGCCGCCGATCGGCGCCCAGCCGAGGCGCCCGGCCGCCGTGGTGCCGTCGCCCGCCGGGGCCGCACCGGTGCGGGGCCTGGTCGTCCCGGTCGCCAATCCGTTCCGGGTCGAGGTCGCGGCCGGTGGGCGAGTGGTGGTCGTGGCGTGCTCGCGCGCCGAGTCCACCGCCTGGCTCAGCGCGCCGGGCGCGGGAACGGCCGCCACCCCGGTCGAGGGCGCGGCCTGCGCGGTGTCCGACGAGGTCAGCGGCGCCGACAGGGCCGGCCCGTCGTCGGGGACCGGGCGCAGCAGCCAGGCGACCGCGGCCGCGACGAGGACCGCGGCCGCGCCCACCGTGAGCGGCGCCAGCCGGCGCGAGGCGGAGCGCGGGGCCCGGCGACGGCCGCGGGCCGGGCGGGGTTCCGGTGCCTCCCGCTCGATGTCGGTGTCGTCGGCGGCGACCGGGTCCGCGTGCGCGCCGGTCGGCGGCCCGGCGATGATGTCGGCCGCCGTGACCACCGGCATCCCGGTCATCGGGCTGATCGGCGGGGGCCCGGCGCCCTCGGGGTCGAGCCCGACCGCGGGGAGCGACGACGTGTGCGTCAGCAGCGCGGGCTCGCGCGGGTGCTCCGTCGTCCCGAGGTCTGGGACCGCGCCCGTGCCGTCGGCGGACCGGGGCGCGGCGATCGTTCCCGCGGCGTCGCCGGCGCGCCGCCGGCGGGCCGGGCGTCCCGGTCGGCCGGCTGGGGAGCCGTGCTCCGCGGAGAGTCGGGCGACCAGCTCGCGGGAGTCGAGCCGGTCCTCCGCGTCGGAGGTTTTCCGTCGCATGATCGATGACCATATGGAGGAACGGGAGGGGGCCCGGGCGAAGCTGAGAGCCGGGGTTGCCCCAGCGCGCCGACAGGTCGCCCGATGGCGCCGGAGCGCTCGGTTCTCACCGGAATCCGCGCCGTGACTACTCTTTTCGGAGTAGTACGCCTCTCAGGCAGGACCGTTCGTCGACCCGGTACGCGCCGTCCGGATCGATGACACATTGTTATCGCGCGGCTTTCGCGCCAAGCTGTCCCGGATGCTCCCCGCTGCTCCCCCGGGGGGCGCGTCCGTGTTCGTCCCGTCGCAGGCGACGGCACGAACGTTCGTGCCCCCGTACGCTCCCGTCCTCGTGGCGCTGCCCCCGACCGCCGCGTCGGCGTCGGTGCTGCGCTCCCTCCGTGCGGAGGGGATGCGCGCCGACCCGGCGGCCGACGGCATCGCCGTCCTCGACACGATCCGCGCCGCGCCGCCCGCCCTCCTGGTGCTCGACGTCGACCTCCCCGGGCCCGAGCACGCCGCCGTCCTCGCGGCGGTGCACGCCGAGTCGCCGAGCGTGCCGGTCGTGGTGCTCACGCCGCGCGAACGCCGCAACGCGGTGATCGCCCAGCTGCGCAGCGATCGGGACGACTACGTCCTGCGCCCGTTCTCCGTCGACGAGCTGTCCGCGCGGATCCGGCTGCGGCTGCGGCTGACCGGTGCCGTGGGGCACACCCTCATCCGCCGCGGTGAGCTGGTGGTCGACACCGAGCTCGGCGAGGTGACCGTCGACGGCACCCCCGTGTCGTTGTCGCCCACCGAGTTCTCGCTGCTCACGGCCCTGCTCGCCGAACCGGGTGCCACGGTGTCGCACGAGGAGCTGGCGAACCGGGTGTGGTCGGAACCGGCCTCGCCGAACCTCGTCCAGGTGTACATCTCCTACCTGCGGCGCAAGATCGGTCCGGAGCGGATCCGCACGGTCCGCGGGGCCGGCTACGTCCTGGAGGGCTGACCGCACACGCGACGGCGCCCGCCCCGGGGCCGACCGGGCGGGCGCCGTTCGTGTCGTCGCGCGCTGTGACGTCAGGCGTGGGTGCGCGAACGTCGACCGATGACGAGCCGGTAGATGCCGAGCAGCACGAGCGCGCCCACGAGGGCGATCAGCCAGGTGCTCAGGTCGAAGAAGCCGCCCGTTCCGACACCGAACAGGGCCGAGCTGATCCATCCGCCCAGCAGGCCGCCCACGACGCCGATGATGCAGGTCACGATGATGCCGCCCGGGTCCTTGCCCGGCATGATCAACTTCGCGAGGGCGCCGACGACGAGCCCGACGACGATCCAACCGATGACACCCATTGCTTCCTCCTCGCGCCGCGCCGGGTTCGTCCGGCGCGTGTCCGATGTGGTCGAGGAGCGGATGCCCGATCATCGTCGGCCGTAAACGGACGGTGACGATATTGGTCCCGTCGGGTCACGCCGCGGCTCCGCTGAGCCGATCATGGCCATCCTTCTGGGTGTACACGCTGACCTGCGGCGGAATGTCCGATAACGCTTCGGTTCCGACCGCCCTCAGGAGAGGCTGCGACCCCTGCGCTGTGCTAGGCAGACGCCGTGGGGGCGACCGCGGGGGTGGCCCTGCACCGAGAGTCGGGAGAGAGTGACATGACAGTCACCGGCATCATCACCGCGATCGTCTTCGGTCTGATCATCGGCGCCCTGGCCCGGCTGATCGTGCCGGGCAAGCAGGACATCCCGATCTGGCTGACGATCATCGTCGGCATCGTGGGCGCGTTCGTCGGGACCTTCATCGCCCGGGCGTTCAACCTTCGCACCGACGGCTGGAACTTCTGGGAGACGATCTTCCAGATCGTCGTGGCCGTGATCCTGGTCGTGCTCGTGTCGGGCCTGTGGGCGAGGCGCGGCGCACGACGCTGACCCGGGCGCCCCGCCCGCACGCGCGACGGGCCCGGACCACCCCGGTCCGGGCCCGTTCCGCGTTCGGGGTCAGTGCACCAGGCGCAGGGTGAGCGGGTAGCGGAAGTCCTGGCCCTGCGAGGCGCGGACCGTGCCCAGCACCACGCAGGCGACGTAGAACACCCCGTAGAGCGGCAGCAGGACCAGCCCGACGGCCACGAAGATCAGCAGGCCGAACAGGACCGTCCACACCAGCGCGTTGATCTGGAAGTTCAGCGACTCGACCGCGTGCCGGCGCACGTACGGCGAGTCACCGCCCTTCACCAGCAGCACGACGAGCGGGGCGAACAGGCCGAGCGCGAACCAGGCGGACACGAAGCTGAGCACGTGCGCGGCCATGGCCCAGTTGCGCTCGTCGTCCCGCGGCACGAGCGGGGCGTCGCTGCCGGTGTACTCGTACGGCGAGTGGCTCATAGCGCCAGTGAACACCCGCGCTCCGGCCGTGGCATCGGGGAAATGCCCGGAGATGCCGGGCCGAAGGACCCGGGGACCCGGACCGGCTCAGAAGCTCCGGGCCGCCTCCAGGAACCGGTCGTCCTCCTCCGGGGTCGTGACGGTGACCCGGACCCCGTCCGGGTGGAACGGCCGGACCACCACCGCGCGCTCGAGGCAGTGCGCGGCGAAGTCCGCGGTCCGCTCGCCGAGGGCGAGCCAGACGAAGTTCGACTGGGTGTGCGGCACCGTGAAGCCCGCCGCCAGCAGCGCCTCGCGCACCCGGACCCGCTCGCCGACGGCCTCCTTGCACGCCGCCAGCAGCTCGGAGGCGTGGTCGAGGGCGGCGATCGCGCCGGCCTGGGCCACGGTGCTGACGCTGAACGGCGCGCAGACCTTCTTCAGCGCGGTCGCGATCTCCGGTGCGGTGACGGCGTAGCCGACCCGCAGTCCCGCGAGGCGGTAGGCCTTGGAGAAGGTCCGCAGCACCACGAGGTTGGGGTAGCGGTCGATCAGCTGCATCCCGTCGACGGCCTCGGGGTCGGTGACGTACTCGTGGTAGGCCTCGTCGAGCGCCACGACGACGTCGGGGCCCACCGCCTCCATGAACCGCTCGAACTCCGCGCGGTGCACGACCGTGCCGGTCGGGTTGTTCGGGCTGCAGACGAACACCAGCCGGGTGCGCGGGCTGACGGCGGCCGCCATGGCCTCCAGGTCGTGCCGGAACTCGCCGTCGAGCGGCACGGTGACGGCGCGGGCGTTCCCGATCTGGGTCACGATCGGGTACGCCTCGAAGGACCGCCAGGCGTAGACGACCTCGTCCGTGGTCTCCCGGCAGGTGATCTGCACGAGCTGCTGGCAGATGCTGACCGAGCCGCAGCCGACGGCGATCCGGTCCGGGCCGATGCCGAGCTCCGAGGCGAGTCGCTCGCTCAGCCCGACGACGGCCAGGTCCGGGTACCGGTTGCCGGCCGCGGCGGCCTCGGCGATCGCCGCCAGCACCGGGGCGGTCGGTGCGAGCGCGACCTCGTTGCTCGCCAGCTTGATCGCCCCGGGGATCGCCCGGCCCGGGACGTAGGCGGGCAGCGAGTCCAGGTCGGGGCGGATCGGCGTCATGTGCGTCACGGTAGCCCGCCCCGTCCGCGGCCTGCGTCGCAGTCGTGGAAGGCTGTCCTCATGAGCGTCATCCGCACCGAGGCGGTGCCCCTGGTCGACGGCTCCGACCTGCGCCTCACGGTGGCGGAACCCGAGGGAACGGCCCGTGGCGGCATCGTCGTGCTGCACGAGGCGCGCGGCGTCACCGACACCGTGCGCCGGCTCGTCGAGGGCATCGCGGGCGACGGCTGGCTGGTCGTCGCGCCGCACCTCTACCACCGGGACGGGGCCGACGAGCTCGACGGTGCGGAGGAGCAGGTCGCCGATCACGTCGCCCGGCTGGACGGCGAGCAGGTCATGGCGGACACCGACACCGCGTTCGGCTGGCTCGCCGACCACGAGGTCGCCCCGGACCGGATGGGTGTGATCGGGTTCGACCTCGGGGGCAGCGTGGCGCTGCTGGTGGCGGCCCGGCGCACGCTGGGGGCCGCGGTCACCGTGGCCGGGAGCGGGATCGACGAGCCGGTGGGCCCGCTGCCCGCCCTCGTCGCCGCCGCGCCCGGGCTGACCTGTCCGTGGCTGGGCATCTACGGGGACCGCGACGACGCCGGGGAGCTCACCCGGCTGCTCGACGCCGCCCGCGAGTCCGAGGTCGCCACGGACCTCGTCACCTACCCCGGCGAGGGACACCGCTTCGACGACGATCCCGCCACGGCCGCCGAGGCCTGGCAGCGGATGCTGAACTGGTTCGACTCCCACCTGCGCTGAGCTGAGCGCGCGCCCCGGTCACACGGGGTGGCCGGGGGCACCCGGCGTCGGCGACGATGACGCCATGACTCTCGACGCCGACGTCCCCGAGGTCCTGTGGTCCCCGTCGCCGGAGCAGACCGGCCGCACCGCGATCGCCGAGTTCGCCCGCTGGGTGCGCGAGCACAAGGGTGTCGAGCTGGCCTCCGACACCGACTACGCGGAGCTGCACGCGTGGTCGGTGCGCGATCTGGAGGGGTTCTGGGCCGCGGCCGCGGAGTTCCTGGGGGTGATCTTCCGCGACGAGCCGAGCGCGGTGCTGGGCTCGCGGGAGATGCCGGGTGCCCAGTGGTTCCCGGGCGCGACGCTGAACTATGCCGAGCACGCGCTGACCCCGGGCCCGGGCCGGCAGGACGCCGACACCGCGGTGGTGTTCGCCCGCGAGGACGGGCTGGAGCGCACGGTGAGCCACGCCGAGCTGCGCGAGCAGGTCGCCCGGGCCCGGGCCGGGCTGGTCGCCGCGGGGGTCGGGAAGGGCGACCGGGTGGTGGCGCTGGCGCCGAACTCGGTGGAGACCCTGGTCACCTTCCTCGCCGCCGCGTCGTTGGGCGCGGTCTGGTCCTCGTGCTCGCCGGACTTCGGGACCCGGGCGGTGCACGACCGGTTCGCTCAGATCGAGCCGGTGGTGCTGCTGGCCGTGGACGGCTACCGCTACAGCGGCAGGGCCTTCGACATCCGCCCGACGGTCGCGGCGTTGCAGGAGCAGTTGCCGACGGTGCGGCAGACGGTGCTGGTGCCCTACCTCGACCCGGAGGCGACGCTCGAGGGGACGACCCCGTGGGCGGAGTTCACCGCCGAGGCGGGCCCGCTGGAGTTCGAGGCGGTGCCGTTCGACCACCCGCTGTGGGTGCTCTACTCCTCGGGTACCACCGGGCTGCCCAAGGGGATCGTGCACAGCCACGGCGGGATCGTGCTCGAGCACCTCAAGGCGATGCGGCTGCACAACGACCTGGGGCCGGGGGAGACCTTCTTCTGGTTCACCACCACCGGCTGGATGATGTGGAACTTCCTGGTCGGCGGGCTTCTCGTCGGATCGACGATCCTGCTCTACGACGGCAACCCCGGCTACCCGGACCTGGGTGCGTTGTGGGCGCTGGCCGAGAAGCACGGCGTCACGGTCTTCGGGGTGTCGGCGCCGTTCGTGCAGTCGTGCCTGAAGAAGGGGCTGCGCCCGCGGGACTCCTACGACCTGTCCCGGGTGCGGGCGCTGGGCTCCACGGGCTCGCCGCTGTCCGTGGAGGGCTTCCGCTGGGTCGCCGAGGCCTGTGGCGAGCACATCCAGATCTGTTCGGTCTCCGGCGGCACGGACGTCTGCGCGGCCTTCGTGTGCTCCGCGCCGACCGTTCCGGTGTGGCTGGGCGAGCTGTCGGTCGCCGCACTCGGGGCGGACGTGCACTCGTTCGACGAGCGTGGCGAAGATCTCGTCAGTGCCGACCCGGTCGAGGTCGGCGAGCTGGTGATCACCCAGCCGATGCCGTCCATGCCGGTGATGTTCTGGAACGACCCGGACGGCAGCCGGCTGCGCGAGGCCTACTACGAGATGTACCCCGGGATCTGGCGGCACGGGGACTGGGTGCGGGCCACCCCGCGCGGCTCCTTCGTGATCTACGGCCGCTCGGACTCCACCCTCAACCGCGGCGGGGTCCGGATGGGCACCGCGGACTTCTACGCCGTGGTCGAGGGCTTCGAGGAGGTCGCCGACTCGCTCGTGATCGACACCACGGCGCTGGGCGCGAAGGAGGAGGGGGCGCTGCTGTGCTTCCTCGTGCTCGCCCCGGGGGTCTCGCTGGAGGACGTCGAGCCGCGGCTGCGCAAGGCCCTGTGCAGCGAGCTCTCGCCCCGGCACGTCCCGGACCGGTTCGTGGTCGTCGACGCCGTGCCCCGCACCCTCAACGGCAAGAAGTGTGAGGTTCCGGTCAAGAAGATCCTCGCCGGGGTCAGCCCGGACACGGCCGTGAGCAAGGGTGCGCTGCAGAACCCGGACGCCCTCGCGCCCTTCCTCGACCTCGCCGGATCACCTCGCTGACCTGCGACGATCACGCGACCCGGGGTGGGGTGCACGCCCCCTCCGGGCCGTGTGTACTCTTGGACCCGCTGGAGGCCGAGAGGCCCCGGGAGGCTTCGCCTAGTCTGGTCTATGGCGCCGCACTGCTAATGCGGTTTGGGGTCACCCCCCATCCCGGGTTCAAATCCCGGAGCCTCCGCGCTGGCGTGGCCGACTCCCGGGTCGGACACGGCATGGAGTACAACTGAATGCGGTACTTGCGCCCGTAGCTCAACGGATAGAGCATCTGACTACGGATCAGAAGGTTAGGGGTTCGAATCCCTTCGGGCGCACCACAGAAAGCGCAGGTCAGGCCCTAGTTTCGCTCCGGTGAGACTGGGGCCTGATCCCATTCTCGGGACCGTTGTCTCACCGGTTTCTCACACCTACTCGCCGAGCAGCTTCCGCTCGACCTCATCGAGGGTCATGCCCTCGCCCCCGGCGAAGGCCGAGACGGCCGCCTGTCCGCCGAGCTGCCCGGTTCGGTTGCCCGCCGAGTCCTCGACGAGGACGTAGAGCCCGAAGCCCAAAGCGCGCGGGTCGCGACGCCGAGACTTGACGAGGATCTGCCCCTGCCGCTCGGCGGCACGACGGAGCCTGTTCTCCCGGACCTTGTCCGTGCTGGATGCCATGCCCGAAACCGTACCAGACGTGATGCCCGAAGTCATGCGCCACCCCCGATCTTGTAGAGCTTGCCGAACACGTCGCGGCCGGCCGCGAGGTCCTCGGCGTGGTCGGCGTGCACGTACTGGCGCAGGGTGAATGCCGCGTCGTAGTGGCCCGCCCACCGGCTGACGATCGAGACCGGCACGCCGGCCTTCTCCATCAGCGACAGGGCGGTGTGGCGCCCCTCGTGCAGCACGATGCGGGGCACGCCGGCCCGCTTGGCGACCCGGCCGAACTCGTCGCTGTACCACTCCGGGTGCACCGGGGCGCCGAGCTCGTCGACGACAACGTGCCCGTCCGTCTCGTACGCCTCGCCGGCCGCCAGCCGCTCGCGCGCCTGCGATGCCCGCAGCGTCCGCAGCGCGCCGAGCAGCTCGTCGTCGAGCGGCAACGTCCGCACGCCGTTGCGGGTTTTCGGCTCCTGCTCGAGCACCCGGCCCTCGACGAGCACCCGCGCCCGGCGGACCGACAACGTGCCGGCGTCGAGGTCGATGTCGTCCCACCGCAGCCCGAGCACCTCGCCGCGACGGAGCCCGTAGAGCGACAGGCGCCACGCGGCGTGCAGCCGGTCGCGCGCAGCCTCGGCGAGGAACCGCTGCACCTCCTCGGCCGACCACGTCTTGCGGTCGCCAGGCACGTACCGCGGCGGGTCGACGAGCGCGGCGACGTTGCGCACGACGAGCCCCTCGGCCTGCGCCATCTTGAGTGCCGCGGTCAGCCGGCCGAGCGTGAGCCGGATCGACCGCGGGCCGAGCCCGGTGCCGGCCTTCCCGCCGCGCTTTCGCCCGCTCGTCTCCATCCACGTGACGAGCGCCTCGACGTCGGCCTTGGTGAGGTCCTGCAGCTTCCGTGCGCCGAGCCGCTCCCGGACGGGGGCGAGGGCGTCGCGGTACGAGCGCTTCGTCGACGGCCGCACGTTGCGCGTGGCGCCCTCGAACCACTGGTCGAGGTACTGGTCGACGGTCAGCTTCCGCGGGCGCACGAAGTTGCCCGTCGCGGTCTCGGAGATCATCCGGGCTCGCTCAGCTCGCGCCTCCTTCCACGAGTCGAACGTGCGCGTGAGCTGTGTCCGCTTACCGGTCATCGGGTCGCGGCCGACGTCGATGACGAACCGGTGACGCACCCGGCCGTCCTTCAGCTCGATGCGCGTGATGCCGTCGCGCTTCTCCTGCTTGGGCTGGTCACTCACCCGGCGTTTCCCTCCTCGTCGATCCTTCTGCGGTCTCGTCGCCAGGCATCTCCGGGTGGAGCTCCCGGGCACGGCGAATCCATCGGTTGGCCGTGGAGCGCGGTAGCTCCCACGCCTCCATCACCCACTGCCGCGGGCTCCCCCAGATCGCGTACTGCGTGGCGTAGGCCTCGGCGACTCGGCGCAGCTCGTCCGGTGTCGCTCGTCGGCCGGGCCGGCGCTCCATCACGATCTGCGGCGTCGCCGCCTTGGCGCCGGCCCGGTGGACGATCCGACCGAGGTCTACGCCGGCCAGGTCGCGCGGTGTGATTGGCCGCGGGCGCGGTGTCCCCACCATCTCAAAACGGCGCACCTCGATCCGGTCGCCCTCGAATGCGCAGTCGAGCGCGACCTCGAAGGGTTGTTCAGCCTGCCGAAACGTCACTCGGAACGCCGTCGGGAGCGTCGTCTCGCCCCAGGGCACGACGGGCACGTCAGACGCCCCATCGCGGCTCTCGATCCCGAGCAGCTCCCACCGCTCACCACCACTCGTCACGGGTCGGGACTGTAGACCACGATGGGACCGGCGTCCACCAAGGGTCAGTTGCGACACCCTTGTGCACCGTGGTACCACTTGAGCCGTGGGACCCCAGTGGACGAGGGTCCCGGACCGGAGAGGTGACATGACCGACACGCTCCTGACGCTCGACGAGGCTGGGCGCCGGATCGGCCGCAGCGTCGAGACCATGCGCTATTGGCGCAGGCTCGGCCAGGGCCCGCGCACGTTCAAGCTGGGGCGCCGCGTCGTCGTTGCCGAGTCCGACCTCGTGGACTGGATCAACCAGCAGCGGGCGGGCGCCTCATGAGCGCGCCGACCCTCGACGAGATCCGGTCGTGGCCCGCGACCGTCGACATCCCGCAGGGCAGCCGGCCGTTCGGCATCAGCCGCTCGTTCGGCTACGAGCTGGCCGCCCGCGGCGAGTTCCCCGCCCGCGTGATCAAGGTCGGCGGTCGACTGCGGGTTGTCACCGCGTCGATCATCGCGGCCCTCGAAACGCCCTGAGCAGCACAACGGCCGGGCGTCCGCCCGCCCGGCCGTGTCGTGCTCGACCATCACCTAGCCACCGGAGAGTCTAGTGACTGCCGCTCCCCCCGTCACCGCTGCGCACTCCTCGCAGGACCGCTGGCGCGTCTGCGGGCACGAGGTCGACGTCGAGGCCGCGGACCGCGGGTGCACCTGCACCTCGTACGGCCCGACCGTCGCCGACGTCGCCGACGCCCTCGACCGCGCCGCTCGCGAGGCCCGCGCCGCATGACGCTCCTCGACCTCGCCCTCGACTACGCCGCGGGCGGTGCCGCGGTGCTGCCGCTGCACACGCCGACCCCCGACGGCTGCTCGTGCCGGCAGCGTGACTGCCGCAACGTCGGCAAACACCCGCGCTGCCTCAACGGCAAGGACGACGCCACCACCGACCCGGAGAAGGTCGCCTACTGGTGGGGCATGTGGCCGGACGCCAACATCGGCATCCGCCCCGCGCCGGGACAGTTCGTCCTCGACATCGACCCGCGCAACGGTGGGCTCGTCCAGTTCGACGCGATGCAGGCCCGGTATGGCCGGCTCCCACGCACCCGCACCGCTCGCACCGGGTCCGGCGGTGGGCACCTGTGGTTCCACCTGTACGGCGATCTGCGCGGGTGCCTCGCGGACGGGATCGACATCAAGACGTCCTCGGGCTACGTCGTCGCGCCCCCGTCGCTGCACGAGAGCGGCGATCGCTACGCCTGGGCCGACGCCGGCCCGATCGCAGACGCGCCCGACTACCTCGCCGAGCTGCTCGTCCGGCCGCGTCGCGTCGCCGCCGGCTCGACCAGCCAGGCCACCCCGGCCGTCGTCGCCGGGCTCGTACGCGTCGTCCGCGAGGCGACCGAGGGCGAGCGGAACCGCCGGCTCTACTGGGCCGCCTGCCGGGCCGCCGAGAAGGGCATCGACCCCGCCCCGCTGATCGAGGCGGCCGTCGAGGTGGGGCTGTCGCCCCACGAGGCCGAGCGGACCGTCGACTCTGCCGCGAACGCGCCCGGAGGTGCGCGCTGATGATGGACTTCACCGCCCCCGAGCCCGAGAAGCCGGAGGAGCCCCCTGTCCCGCGGCTGCGCCGGACCCGCGCCTCACAGGTCCGCGTCCGCCGGCAGCGGTGGGTGTGGGCGCACCGCATCATCCTCGGCGGGCTCACCCTGCTGGCCGGCCGCGAGGGGCTCGGCAAGAGCACCATCGCCTGCTATCTCGTCGCGCAGGTCACCCGCGGCACCCTCGAGGGCGAGTTCTACGGCACCCCGCGCAGCGTCATCTACCTGCACAGCGAGGACGCCCGCGACGCGACGATCGTGCCCCGCCTGCGCGCGGCCGGCGCCGACCTCGACCGCGTCATCTTCCTCGACGCCATCATCCCCATGGACGACGGCACCGACCTCGAATCGCAGGTCGTGTTCCCGTCGAACGTCGCCGAGGTGGCCGAGGCGGTCACCGAGGAGGATGCCGCCCTCGTCGTGCTCGACGCCGCCACCTCGCTGATCGACTCGAAGCTCGACGGCGACAAGGACCGCCAGATGCGGCAGGGCCTCGAGAAGATCGCCCGCGGCATCGCCGAGAAGGCGCAGTGCGGTGTGCTCGGGCTCGTCCACTTCGGCAAGCGCGACTCGGGCGACACGGGGAAGCTCATCCTCGGTTCGATCGCCTGGTCGCAGGTGGCGCGGTCCGTCCTCGCGGTCGCCAAGGACGAGGACGACGGCACGATCGTCCTGTCCGCGACGAAGGCCAACCTCGCCCCGGGCGACACCGCCTCGCT
Source organism: Pseudonocardia oceanicola (assembly GCF_047200735.1). NCBI lineage: Bacteria > Bacillati > Actinomycetota > Actinomycetes > Pseudonocardiales > Pseudonocardiaceae > Pseudonocardia > Pseudonocardia oceanicola. The sequence goes on along the minus strand of NZ_JBJZON010000007.1, from coordinate 54,725 downwards.
CCGCGTCCGCCTGGTCGACACCGAGGTGTACATCGAGGAGGACGACGAGGTCACGCACGTCGGCAAGGCCGAGATCATCGGCGAGACCGACACCGACGCCCGCGACCTGCTGAACGCCGCCCCCGCCAGCCCGGACGAGCAGACGGAGATCGGCGAGGCGACCGCCTGGCTCGAGGACTACCTGATCCAGGAGGGCCGCACCCTCTCCACTGAGTGCAAGGCGGCCGCCCGCAAGGCGGGGCTCGCCGAGCGCACCCTGCAGCGCGCCCGCAAGGCGCTCGACGTCCGGATCAGCAGCGAGGGGTTCCCGCGCCGCTCGTACTGGTCTCTCCCCGAGCCCGCCAGTGATGCCAGTGGTGCCGACCAGTCACCACGTGCACGAGACGGTGGCACCACTGGCACGACTGGGCCCGACCTGCGGTTTTGCAATGGCGCCGATGGCACCACTGCACCAGTCGTGCCAGTGGTGCCAACCCCCGCGCACGGCACCACTGCGGGCACCACTGACCCCGCCACGGATTCGGAGGTCTCCGCGTGACCACCACCGACGCCCTCGTCGGCCGCACCGTCCTCGCCCTCGACGACCTGCTCGCCGATGACGAGCTGCTCGCCGACGCGCTGGCCGACCGGCCGGCCCTGCTCGGCACCGCGGCCGTCGACCAGGCCGACGCCGCCGCACGGGAGGCGCGGGAGCTGCTCGACCGGGCCGCCGACCTTCTCGGCGCGGCCGCCGGCCAGTGCCGCACCAGCGATGCCCCCGGGTGGGCCCGGCTCGCGATCCTCGACACGTTCGTGCGGTGGACGCTCGGCCGGGCGACGACGTGCCTGCACGCGCCCGACGCCCGCCGGCCCCGCCCGGTGCTCGCCGCCGCATGGAAGCCCGGACTCATCGCCTGCCCGTCGTGCGTGCACCTCGTCACGCTGCCCCACGGCTCGCGGGCTGACCGCACCTGCGACGCCTGCGGACACGTCACGACCGGGCCCGAGCACGGGGACGGCATCCGACCGGGCGCCGTCACGTACGGGCCGATGACGTGGCTGCACGGCGTGTGTGAGCGGTGCGCGCACGAGCTGCCGGGAGACGCGCAGTGAAGCCGGCGCCGGCCCGCCCGCGCCACCTCGCCGAGGTGGAGGAACGCCGCGCGCGCGTGCCTGTCGATCATGAAATGGGGCGTGAGATAGGCGTGAGAGACGTCGAGTCTGCGCACGTCAGCGCGTCGGCATCTGATCGAGGATCAGACGGAATCGACGTCGAGACGGCCGTCGGCGAGCTGGTCGAGCGGTGGGGGCTCGGCGGCGCGCTCGTCGAGCTGCAGCAGCTCGGCCCCCTGCCGGCCGAGGCGGCCGAGCTGGTCGCCCCGCTCGCGATGGTGTGCAGCGCCTACGCCCCGCCCGCCTCGGTCCGCGCGGGATGGGCCTGGCGCTCGGCGCCGTGCCCGCTCTGCGACGTCGACGAGGGAGGGCCGGCGCGTGGCTGAACTCGCACCCTGGCAGCGCCCGCCGTTCGAGGACGGCAACGAGGTCGCCCTGCGGCACGGCGCGTACAGCCCGCGCAAGGTGAACCCGCTGGCCGCCGAGCTGGTCGAGCACGTGCTGCACGACCCGGACCTCGGGTATCTGGCCGCGCCGAGCTACCGGCCGGCGGTGTGGGCGTGGGCCGCAGCCGAGGCGCAGTGCCAGCTCCTCGACGAGCACCTCGCGCAGTTCGGCCCCGATCCGGACTTCGGCGACCGGCGCGTGTCCGCGGCGTACACCGCCCACCACAAGGCCGCGACGCGCGCGGACAACGCGCGACGCCGGCTCGGGCTCGACCCGCTGTCCCGGGCTCGGCTCGGGCGCGACGTCACCGCAGGCCGGGCGAACGCGGACCTGGTGCAGCTCCTCACGGCCGAGCGGGAGCGCCGCGAGGCCGAGGAAGGGAAGGGGTGCTCGTGAGCGCAGAGACGACCTCAGGGCCGGACCTGCTGGACGTCGAGACGTTCAGCGCTCGTGTCCTCGGCCGCCCGCTGTGGCGGCATCAGCTCGACGTCGCCCGGAGCTCGGCCCGGTATCGGGTGATCTGCGCGGGCCGGCAGGTCGGCAAGTCGGTGTTGCTCGCAGCCTGCGCGCTACACACCGCGGCCACCCGGCGGAATGCCACGGTGCTCATCATCAGCGCGGGCGAGGACGCCGCGAAGCGCCTCCTGGCCGACGTCGCCGACCTGGCCACCTCGAGCGCGGCCCTGCGCGGATCAGTGCTCGACGAGACCCGCTCGTCGGTGACCTTGTCGAACGGCAGCGTGATCCGGTCGGTGCCGGCGTCGCAGCGGCAGGTGCGTGGGTGGGCGGTCGACTTGCTGATCGTCGACGAGGCCGGGTTCATCGACCAGGACCTGTGGCGCGCAGCCGAACCGGCGATCATCGCCCGCCCGGGCTCGCGGGTGATCCTGGCGTCGTCGCCGTGGGGCACGCCCGAGCACTTCTTCCGCGCTCTGTGGAACCGGGGCCGGTCCTCGCCGGACGAGCAGGTGCGGTCGTGGCACTGGCCCAGCTCGGTCAGCCCGCTGGTCGACGACGCGCTGCTCGCGCAGATCCGGGAGCGGGAGGCGCCGGACTACTTCGCCCGCGAGTTCCTCGCCGAGTGGCCGGATGCGAGCGGCAGCTACTTCAGCGAGCGCGAGCTCATGGCCGCGGTCGCCGATACCGACATGGTCGCTCCGGAGTCGATCCACCTGGACCGGCGATGCGACTGGCTGGCTGTCGGCGGACTCGACTGGGGTGTCGCGCGGGATGCGAACGCGCTCGTCCTCGCCACGGTGACCGATCCCGACCAGGCGCCGGACGCGCGGTGGCGGGTCGCGCTGCCGTGGATCGAGGCGCATCACCACATGCCGTGGGCGACGTGGATCGAGCGACTCGTCGAGGTGTGCGGCCGGTACCGCGTCGAGGTGCTCGCGAGCGAGACCAACGGCGTCGGCGCCTATCCGACCGAGGACCTGCAGGGGCGAGCGTGGCGCCAGCACCGGGCCCGGGTGCTGCCGGTCTGGACCGACGTGCGCCGCAAGATGAGCGGGTTCGGCAAGATCAAGGCGCTGTTGCAGGCCGACCGGCTGGTGCTGCCTCGGCATCCCGATCTGCTCCGGCAGCTCGCGGCGCTGCAGTTCGAGCAGCTCGCCGGCGGGAACCTGCGCATCGCGGTCCCGGAGGCGGCCGGGCACGACGACCTCGCGATGGCCGCGATGCAGGCGCTGTCGTGCGTCGAGGTGCGCCTGCTGCGCGACACCGCGGGCCACCAGCGGCGGCACCGGATCGATGCCGACCTTGTGACCACCGGCGCGGGGGTGCAGGTGCCGCGCCGGCCGACGCCGTGGCAGCGCCGCGGCTGGATCAACCGACCCAAGGGACAGGAGACCGGCGATGGCTGGTGAGACCGAGCCGTGCACCTGCCGCTGCGAGCGGCACGGCCCGTTCTGGTCGGAGCAGGGCGACCGGTCGATTGCGCGGGCGCACACCCGGCTGCAGCGGGCGGTGTACCAGCTGCGCCGGTGCCTCGACCCGGCCGTCGAGGCCAAGGCCAACGCGCTCGCCGACCAGGCGGCCGACCTGCTCGACCTGCTCGAGCTGCAGGTCCGCCGGGCTCGACCGCGACCCGCTCGCCGCCCGCGTGTCGTGCGGCGCCTGAACCCCGCCGACACCGTGCCGGCGGCCGAACGAACGGAGACCACATGAGCGACGACGAGCAGCTCGACGAGCAGCCCGGCCCCGACGAGGGGGTCGAGCATTTCCGCCGGGTCCGCCGGGCCCGACGCACGCACGAGCCGATCGGGACCGACCCGGTCGACGACTACCGCCGCCGGATGCGCGGCGAGGATGAGGAGACCCGATGACCAGCAATGTGGACGAGCAGCCCCCCGCCGTGGACGTCGACGAGCTGTCCGCCGACCCGGAGGTCGCCGCGCTCGAGCAGCGCATCCTCGACGGGGACGAGACGATCACCGCCGACCAGCTCGCCGACGCCCGGGTCGCCGCGGCCGGCCGGTCGATGTTCGGGCGGCTGCGCGCCCGGCTCGCCGAGCGCCAGGCCCGCGCCGCCGCCGACCAGCTCGCCGCCGAGCAGGCCGCCGCGGCCGAGGAGCACGCGCGGGCCGCTCTGGCGCCGTACGCGCCCGCCGAGCTGGTCGGGCTGTACGACCGGGCGGTCGAGGCCCTGCGCGCCTACAGCGCCGCCGTGGAGGGCTACAACGCCACGCTGCACGAGTTGGTGGGGCTGTCCGCCGAGCAGCGGCACGCCGGCGCCTCCCGCGACCGGCACGGGCCGTGGGGTGACCGGGTGGAGCTCGACGGGCGCACGTTCCGCCGCGAGCAGCACGAGCACCACCTGCGCCGGCTGCTCGGCGCCGCGGGCATCGGGCACGACCTGCGCGCCGTGGACCGTCAGCGGTTCGCCCTCGACGACCGCGACCCGGACGTCATCGCCGAGGGCCGCGCGCAGCTCGCCGCGAAGGGCAACCGCAAGCGCGGCGCCTGACTCTCTAACGAACGAACCGGCCCCGGTGAGGCGTGTCCCGCCGGGGCCGGCGTGCGTCTGTGTAGCGGGGAGTGAGCGCCCGATTCCCATCAGCCGGCGCGGCAGCTAGGCGCCAAGGCTGTGCCGGAGTCGCTCGGTGATCTCCGGGATGCGCTGAGTGGACGGGGTTCGGAGGAGCCCGACACGCCGGTCATGGGACGCGAATGGCGTTCCGGAAAGAAAGTTGTCCACACAGCCACTCCTGCCGCTGACCCGCGGAACCGGTCCATCAGCAGCGACTGTCACAGCCGTGTCCACAGCGCAGGGGCCAGTCCGCCTGCCTTGTCCCGGGTCCGTCCCCAGAGTTGTCCACACTCCGCTTTGGGTCCCGGCGCGGTTCGTGCTGAGGTGTGCTCGACCAGGGACGACGCATGAAATTCGCGGTCGCTGTTGGTCGGGGAGTTCGCTTCCCGGGACGACCCCCGTCGGAGCTTGCCGGCGTCGCGGGGGTCGTCCGCAGAACCGCCCATCGACAGATAGGAGGCAGACGTGAGCGTAGAACGTCGTCGCAGGGACGGCCGAGTGCGCACGAGTGATCAGTTCGGTAACCACCCGACCGAGAGCGCCGCGGCGTGGCTCGCGAAGATCGCCCTCGGGCTGCTGTTCCGCTACGTGCTCCCCGAGTGGCTCGGCGACCTGATCGACCAACCCTTCGGGGGCGACGGCCCGTCCTGGCTCATCGAGCTGCTGCACCGAGGTCGGTGACGCTCGGCGGCACCCCCACCGCCGCGGGTGCCGCCGTACGCTCCGCTCTCCCACCCAACACGGGCCGTCGCAAATGAATAGTTGATCATGGCTTGTTACCGCCGTCGGTTACGAGCGGGCGCACGGTTCGTCGCTACCCTGCAGTGGTGGCAGACCTTGGTGGCCTTCGGGGGACTGCGATCGCGCTTGTGCAGCACTACCACTCGACACCGCACCTCTTCGCGGCGGAACACTTCGCTCGGCTGGCCAAAGATTTCGAGGACACCCACGCCGATAAGGCGCAGCGCATCTATCTGCAGCATCGCGCATACGTGATGGGTTCAATCATGGAGGCAGTCGCCTTCCTTGAGTCATACATCAACGAGATTTATCAATGCGCTCAGGACGGCAAGGGCAGCGCGATCTCCGGACTCAGTGAATCGGTGGTTACCCGCCTTGGCTTGTTGTGGCCCCAACTTGAAAGGTCGCCGATACTCGACAAGTATGCTGCGGCCCGAGCGATCGGAGACCTCGCTCCTGTAGACCGGGGCCGCCGCCCGCATGACGATGTGACGTACCTCCTCAAGCTGCGCAACTGGCTCGTGCACAACAAGCCACGAGCCGTGGGCGAGGGCTCGCCGCACAAGATCATTGACCACGTGCGCGGCCGATTCGCAGAAAATCCACTACTGCCGGAAATGGGTAAGGATTCCTGGTTCCCGGATAAGGCATTGTCCGCCGGATGCGCCGAATGGGCTGTAGAATCGGCACGGTCGTTCGTCGAAAAATTCATAGACGATTTAGGGGGAACTCGCTCCCACCATCGTCTTATCCATGATGAGCAGGCATGAGGCACGCGCTGTAAGCCTCACGCCTCGATCGGTTCGAGGCGGAACGGGTTCCCGGCCGAGAAGCCCTTCGCCCACATGACTGCGAGCACCCGCTCGACTGCGGTCTCGGCGTCGCCGCGCCACGGGTTGCGCCGCGGCTCCCTCGCCTGCGCGGTCGCCTCGCCGTCGCGGTGAGCGGCCGACATGCGCGCGGGCAGGGCGGCGCCGTCGCGCAGCGCGTCGGTGCGGGCAGTGCTCATCGGGTCGAAGCCTTCCACTCGGGTCAAGGAACGGTGCCGCCCCGCCGAGGCGTATCTCGGCGGGGCGGCGCGGAGGGGGAACCCTGAGGAGTGAGTCCTATATAGACGGTCCTCCGAGCTGCTCGATTCGTTACCGGTCGGCGCGGAACAGCTCGAACATCCGGCGGCCGATCCGGACTCGCCGGCCGGCGCCCGAGCAGCGGGGGCAGGGGCGCCATGCCCGGCGGCTCGGTGAGCGCCGCCTTCCGGTGCCCGAGCACCTCGGGCACGCCGCGTAGGGCCACCAGGCGCACGCGGCGACGTAGACCAGCGCGGCGCCTAGCGCTAGCAGAACGAGGGTCGTCACGGCGTCCTCCCGGGGCGTCGAGGCGAGGCAGGGGTGAGGACCCGCTAGGCGCTAGCGCGCTGGTCAGCGGCCTGTGGGACCGCTAGCGCGGGTGCTAGACCTAGCGGGTCCTCCTGCTAGGCGGCGAGCTCGCGGCTGTGCGCGTCGAGCGCGGCCTGCACGTCGGCGCGGCTGATCCCGCGCCGGTTCGCGCCGGCCCCGTCGGGCAGCCGGCCCCACACCTGCCCCGTGGTGATCCCGAGCGGGCGCAGCGCCGCGGTCAGCCCGTCGGGGGTGAGGTCGCCGTACCGGTCGGGCCACCGCTCGGTGAGCGCGGCGACGACGTCCTCGCGCCACACCTTCTCGACGGTGATCGTCGCGAACACGACGGCCAGGTCGTCGAGCAGCGACGCCGCCGCGGTGCGCGGGCTCTCCTCGCCGAGCGCGTGCCCGGACAGCGTGCCGGCCGCCTCACGGGCCGTTCTGGCGCGCTCTGCGACCTTCTCGGCCTCGACCGTGTCGACGTAGAAGGTCCGCACGACAGCCGGCTCGTCCCCGACCCCGACGAGGTAGCCGATGCCCTTGTCGCGCGGCGTGAACGTCGTGGCCCTGATCCCGTTCTTGTAGCTCGAGGTGCCGAGCACCATGTCGTTCGCGGTCTGGTCCATGACCCGCAGGCAGAACCGCACGCCGACGTTCGTGCTCACCCCGGTCGGCAGGCTCTTGGAGTCCGGCCGCTGCGTGGCGAACACGGCGATGACCGCGAGGGCCCGGCCGCGCTTGATGATCGCCTCGGCGAGCTTGCCGGCCTCGTCGCCGTACTCGCCGTGGCTGAACGCCTCCTGTGCCTCGTCGACGATCAGCACGAGCGGGCGCAGCGCCTTGTTGGTGCGGGCCAGCTCGGGCGTGACCTTGTTGTCGGGCACGACCGCCTTGGGCAGCTTGCCGAGCACCTCGGCCCGCCGGGCGAGCTCGGCGTGCACCTCGCGCATCGACGCGAGGGTCTCGGCGATGTGCTGATCCGACACGCCCGAGACGTAGCGGTGTGCGACCCGCTCCAACGCGGCCAGGTCGCCCGAGCCCTTGTGCTCGTGAATCCGCAGCTCGGCGTGCGGGTCGAGCGCCGCGGCCAGCGCGAGCACCCGCACCGCGGCGGTCTTGCCGCCGCCGGGCAGGGACCCGACGAGCGCGTTCGTCTCGGCGAGACCGATGTGCACGAGCCGCTGCCGCTGGTCGGTGCCGAACGGGAACGTGCCGCCGAGCAGGTCGACCGCGCCGGCCTTCGCCAGCGGCCACGGCTTCGGCTTCACCGCGTTGAGCGGCTGGTCGCCCACCCACAGGATGAGCCGGCCGGCGTGCTGCTCGATCGACGGCTCGGGCCACACCGACGACAGGGGCCGGCGCAGCCCGGACGCGAGCCGGTCGCGCCGCTCGGCCACGTCGGCGACGGTGACCCCGAACGGCAGGTCGACGTCGGCGCGCCACCCGGGCCCGTCGCGGGTGATCGGGCTCGGGTAGGCGATCGTCGCCCCCTTCGCCGACATGGCCGCGATGCCGAGGCTCTGCAGCGCCCGGGTCACGACGTCGGCGGTCAGCCGCGGCGGGGCCGAGGCGCTCACCGTGGCGACGTCGGTCACCCGGCGGTCGGCCGGCGTGCCGAGCTTGCCGAGCACGACGACCAGGGCGGCGACGACGAGCGCCTGCGCCCAGCCCGGCGCCAGGGTGGCGAGCAGGACCGCGGCGACCGTGGCCGCGACGGTGCCGGCGGCCAGCGCGGCGCCGCGCCGCTTCACCCGCTGGTTGCGCTGGCGGGACAGTGACAGGTAGCCGGCGGCGTCGCCGCGCTGGACCGCACCGGCCCGCAGCGGGGCGGCCTCCCGGTCGAACAGCCACCAAACGATCGCCACCGCGACGGCGAGCACCCCGGCGGGCACCCGCAGGGCCAGCCTCGCCGCGTACTTCGGCAGCCGGGTGGTGTGGTAGCCGGTCGAGTGCAGCCCGTACCGGGCCAGCCACCCGGCGAGCTGCCGCGCCTCGTCCCGGTTGCGCAGGTACGCGGGCACGATCGGGCGCCGGTCCGCGTCGCGCGTAGACAACGCGGTGGCGTAGATGGTGCGCGGCTGCTCGGGCGGGTCCACCGGCACCAGCTCGGCCGCCTCGTGCTGCTCGGTGCTCACGCCGCCACCCCCGCCCGGTGCGCCTCGATCAGCCGGCGCGCCTCGTGCTCCCGGATGCCCAGCTCGGCGGCGAGCCGGCGCCGCCCGAGCCCGGACCGGATCAACTCGGCCGCCCGGTCCTCGCCCACCTCGACGCCCGGCTCGCCCGCCTGGTCGCCCGCGGGCGGGGCGTCCGCCCACCAGCGGGCGGGGTCGGGCTCGCCGAGGTCGTCGGCGGGCATGTCCTCACCCGAGGCGACGAGCGCCAGGGGCTCTACGGCGATCTCAGCGCCCGCTGTGTGGCCCTCTGCCGTCCCGCCCTCGCCCGGGCGGGCGGTGCGGTGGGCGACCAGGGCGACCAGCTCCAACGTGATCGCCAGGCACACCGGCGGCCACAGCGCGACCACGTACCCGGTCACGGTCGGCTCGGCCGCCGCCAGGTTGGCGGCGATCGTGGCGACCATGCCCGCCCAGAACGCCGCCCACGGGCCACGCCCGGCCGCCTCGCCGCGGTGCCGGCGGTGCCAGATCACGACGAGCGCGGCGACGAGCATCCCGTCGGTGGTCAGCGCGAGCCACGGCGCCATGACCGGGTCGCCGGCCCGGGCGATGACGTCGCGGGCGTGCCGGTAGGAGGCGACCGCGGCCGGGCCGCCCACGGCGGACACGGTGGACACGGCGAGCAGGACGGGCCAGGTGCGGGCCCAGCGCTCCCGGGCGCTCACTGCTCGCCCCCGCAGCGAACGACCTCGACGGTGCGGTCGGGCAGGACGCGCACGACGTCCTCGCCGCCGGCCGCCTCGCACGTCTGCGCCGCGGTCGGGAGGGCGGGCAGCTCGTCGGGCAGCAGGTCCGACGGGCTCGGCCAGGCGTCGGCGAGCCGGACGAACAGCAGGACGACGAGCACGGCGGCCGCGAGTCCGAGGATGAACTTCACTGCGACCGCCTCCTCAGCGCGAAGCCGCGGACCACATCGGCGATGGCCAGCCCGACCAGCACACCGGCGAGCAGGAACGCCACGCCGGCCAGCACGAGCACGAGCGGCGCGACAAGCCCGCACCCGGCGGGCAGGACGGAGACGACGAGCTGCTCGGCGCCGTCGCCCGGGTCGCCCCGATAGCCGAGGCGCAGCAGGGCGTCGAGCAGGGCAGCGGGCACGTCGTCGGTGGGCACCGGCACCTGCGCGGGGTTGCACGTCGTCATCGCGCACCCCCCGCCCAGCGGCCGGCGTCCAGCGCGGCGGCCATCTCGTCGAGGTCGATCCCGAGGTGCTCGCAGTGCTCGCCGACGCGGCGGGCCGCCTCGGGCCACGAGCCGAACACCGGCAGCCGGCCGGCGGCCGCGCACGCGGGGCACAGGGTCAGGCACGTGACGCCGATCGAGGCGAACGCGGTCACCGCGGCCAGGTCGTCGGCCGGCAGCCGGCAGGCCTCGCACTCGGGGCGGATGCGGCACCTCGACGTGTCGTCGAGGTCGATACGGATACGGTCTTGCACGGGTCGGATACCTCCATCCGATCAAGGCCCCGGCCGGTGTTCCTGCACCGCGATTCCGGGGCCGTCCCGTCTCACCGATCTCTCACGGACTGGTGTGACGGGCCGGTCTGTTGGAGGACCTGACCTGTACGTTTCCGGTGTTCCCGGACTGATCTAGACCGCCTGGACGCGTGCCAGGCAGCTACGGATCAGAAGGTTAGGGGTTCGAATCCCTTCGGGCGCACAGCACAGAGTCGGGCCCTGACCAGCGAGTGTGGTCAGGGCCCGACTCGTTCGAGGTCATCGAGGTGGATCATCATCCACGGTCTGATCCACGAGCGTCGCCGGCTTCCGGCCTGCGACCGCAGCCATCCGCCTGCACACGATCCCGGACTCGCCTGCTCGAACGGGCCGCGGCCCGCCCGAGCAGGCGTCCCGAGTGGCCGCCCTCGACTAGTCGCGACGGCGGTTGACCCGGCGAGCGGTGCGGCGGGCCGTGCGGCGAGCCACCCTGCGCGATCCGAACATCTCTACCTCCGTGTGATGAGCCTGCGATTCACGAGGCGCCGGTCGACGCCTTCTCGAGTTCGTGCATCTCCCTGGCCTCCGCCTCGGAGACCAGTCCGATCTTGATCAGGTCGAGCGGACTGATGAACCCGTCCGCGACGCGGAACCCGCCCGCTTTCGCGATGGCATCGCGGAGCGGCACCGCCCAGTGGTGTTCGATCAGGAGCAGCGCGGCCGCCGAGTTGTCGGGGATCTCCGCCAGCACGTCCCAGGCGTCCTCGTCGGAGAACATGTGGATCCCGTCGGCCATGGCCTCGGCGCCGGCTATCGCGCCCTCGTCGAACCCCTCCTCACCCTCGATGCCCAGCCCGATCAGTGCGCCGACCTTGCTGCCGAGCTCGACGGCCTCCTGTTGGGTCAGGTTGCTGAGGTGCTCGACCTCGACCTCTCCCTGGGCGTCCTTGTACACCGCCAGCGAGTCGATGACACGCACGGTGTCGCTTTCCCGCAGCCGCTCCAGCTCGCCGATGATCTCGCCGTGGAAGTCGGGGTTCTGGAAGCCCAGTACGATCAACTGAACCGGTCCGATTGCCATTTGTCTCCCTCTCGGACGTCGTGACCGCGGGCCGCGGCGGCCCCCGGACTGAGTGCTCACCGTCGTCGCCGGTCTTCCGCTCCGCCTCCTCCGCCCGGGGTGACACGGGACACCGGCAGGGGTCGACTCCTCGTGTCGGCGTGGTTCCTCGTGCCTGTGCCCGGCCCATCTCTTCGGCACGGCTACGCCCTGGCAGCCGATCCCCTGGTGGCGTGACCACGAACGTCCACGGTCCTCACGGGCCCGGGCGGCCCCTCGCCCTCCTCCTCGTGGATCACGTCGAGCGTGCCGAGGGCGTCCACGGCGTGCTCGTCGACACCGGCCGACCCCCACCCAGTTCTCCGACCGATCGGTGGAAACAGTCCGACGGGAAGGAACGTCCGTGCCCCTGCACCGGCCCCTGGGGCAGCGACGTCCGGGAGGGCCGGGCCCCCTGGCCGACCACCGGCACGGGTCCGTGCCGTCGGCGGGGGATACGCCGGCTCACCCGTACGGCGGCCGGCGGTCTTCGCTACCTGACCCGGTTCAGCGTCAGCGTCGTCGCGCAGGAACCCTCGACCACCGTCTCCGCGGCCCGCGCGCCGAGGCGGCGGGGTTCGACCTGCTCTACACCGGGGACATCCGGTCCACCCACCGTGAGGCCTGGTCCACGCTGACCGTGATGGCCACGGTGACCTCCCGGATCACGCTGGGACCCGGCGTCACGAACCCGGTCACCCGCCACCCGGCCGTCACCGCCGCCACCGCCTCGTCCCCGCGCCGCGCGCCTGCTCGGCGAGGGCCCGGGTGACCAGCACGGCGAGCACGCTGCCCGTCCGGCCGCCCTCCTCGGTCCGCCGCCGCAGGCGTTGCAGCAGCTCGACGGCACCGGTGAAGGCCTCGTCGTCGCCGTCGGCGGCGTGCCGGGCCACCAGGGCGCGAGCCGGCACGAGGTGCTCGACCTCACGCAGGTAGGACGGCTCGTCGGCGGTCGAGAGGTCCAGCCCGGCGGCCCAGTCCGGCGCGTCGGTCCAGCGGCCGCGGCGGGCCTGCACCCGCGCCCGCAGCGCCGGGATCGGCTGGACCTCGGGGAAGTAGTCGGCGACGTAGTGGCGCTCGGCCTCCTCGAGGAGGCCGAGCGCGCCCTCGGGGTCGCCCTCGATCTCGCGGAGCCGGGCCGCCAGCACGCGCCGCCGGTACGGGTTCTGCGGGAGCCCGAGGTGGTCCCCCAGGTCCTCGGCGGTGCCGAGGTGCCGCCGGGCACCGGCGAGGTCGCCGCGCTCGAGCAGGACCGTGGCCGTGCCGACGTGCAGGTCCACCGCTCCGCGCAGCGGTGTCCCGCCCTCGGGGCCCACCAGCCGCATCACCCGCTCGACGACCGTCGTCGCGTCGTCGAGACGGCCCTGCGCCAGCCGGATGTCGGCCAGGGCGAGGGCGCACCCGGCCACATCGGAGCGGTGCCCGGCCGTCTCCAGGGCCGTCGCGGCCTCGGCGTACCAGCGGTACCCCTCGTCCAGGTCCCCGCCGGTCCAGTGGGCCAGGCCGAGGATGCCGGCGGCGCTGCCGCGTCCGACGGTGTCGTCGGGAGCGGCGAGGTCGCGCGCGGTGCGGGCCTGGGCCTCGGCCCCGGCCAGGTCGCCGCGGAGCAGGGCCAGCCCGGCGCGGTAGAGGGCGATCGCGCCGGGCACCCTGCCGAACGCGTTCTCGTCGACGACCACCACCTCCTGCGCCGAGGGGCCGGACCCGACCTCGGCGAGGCAGCGTTCGGCGTCCCGCAGCCGCGCCTCGACCCCGCGGGTCTCGCCGCCGACCATGAGGGCCCCGGCGTAGCCGACCCCGAGGACCGGCCGTGCCCGGACCACCTCGTCCGGGAGCGCCTCCAGCACGCTCCGGCCGTCGCGCCGACCGGTGACCGCGTCGCACAGCTCGGCGGTCATCCGGTTCAGGACCGAGGTCTGCAGCAGGACGGTGCGGACCTCGTCCGGCTGGTGCCGCAGCACCTCCTCGACCAGGTAGTCGACGATGTGGCGACCTCGTCGGCGGACAACGCCAGCCCCATGACCTCGCCGAGGTACTCGGTCGACTCGTCATCCCCTCCTGCACCGCCGCGGAGCCGACCAGGTGGTGGTCGTCCAGCACCAGCACGATGTCGCCGGCCGGGCCGGTGAGGTCGGCGAGGTCGTTGACGAGCGTCGCGAGGATCGTGTCGACGGGCATCTGCGCCGACAGCAGCAGGGCCCAGGCGCCGCGTCAGCCGGGGCCGGGCCACCTGGCCGCGGCGCCGTCGGGGGACGTGCAGCTTGGTGGAGACGAGGGGCCCACCAGGACCACCTCCCTCGTGACCCGCGGACCGCCGCCGACGAATCGTGGCAGGAGGGCGGCGCGGTGTCGACGACTCGGAGTCCGGCGCCTCCCCCGGGGGTCTCACACGGGGTCGGTCAGGGCGCGGCAGAGGGCGACGAGCAGGTCGGTCTGGGTCACCATCCCGCACGGCCGCCCGGCCGCGTCCACGATCACGGCGGCGTGGGCCCGCCCGTCGGTCAGGGCGCGGCTCAGCGCCAGCGCGGGCAGGTCCGCGGTGGCCGTCAGGGGCGGCGAGGCCAGCTCCCCGACGCGGGCGGCGGGTCGCACGAGCTCGCGGAGCCCGACCGTACCGACGACGGTCCCGCCCGGGCCGAGCACCGGTAGCGTCCGGACGTCGTGCGCCAGCAGGAGGGCCCGGGCCGTCTCCGGGGTGTCGTGCACCTCCACCCGCACGACGTCGCGGGACATGACGTCGCCGGCCGTCGCCTCGCCGTGCTGCCGGACGAGTGCGTGGGTCTCGACCTCGCGCAGCAGCAGCCCGATGTCCTCGCGCCCGATGTCGAAGGTCTCGCCGATCTCGGCCAGCGCCCGGTCCACGTCCTCGGCGCGGAACCGGGACCGCCGCTCGGCGGGATCGCCCCGCCTCGTCCGGTGCGGGTAGGTATGGCCGGTGAGCCGGTGGAACAGCCACCCGAGCGCGACGAGGACGACCGAGTTCAGCCCCACCGGGACGAAGGCGAAGGCGGGGCCGGCATGCGCGATCACGCTGCCGCCGATCACCGTCATGAGCGCCGCGGCGCCGCCGGGCGGGTGCAGGCAGCGGAGCAGTGACATCACCGCGATCGCCCCGGCCACGGCGAGCCCGGACCCGACGAACGGATCGGCGACGAGGGCGAGCACGCCCAGCCCGACGAGCGTCGAGGCGACGTTGCCCCCGACCACCGGCCAGGGCTGTGCCAGCGGGCTCGCCGGTACCGCGAACACGAGCACGGCCGAGGCTCCGATCGGCGCGACGAGGAACGGCAGCGCCGCCGTCGGCCCGACGACGAGCGCCCCGAGGACGCCGGTGACACAGAGGGCGGCGAGCGCGCCGCCGCAGGCGAGCAGGCGGTCCCGCAGGGTGGCGCCGGCGAGGACCGGGGTGAAGCGGCGCCGACCTCGACCCATCGTGCACCGCCCGCCCCGTCCGTGCCGCCGCGACCGCTCCGCGACGGGACCTTGATGTTACGGACGCATGACGTCGCAGCTCACCGGCGGACAGGACCGGCCGGCCCCGTCCGGTCGGGCCCCTCCGGCCGGCCGGGGGAGCGGAGGAAGCGGCTCCCGACCTGGTGAGGGCGGTGCCGGCGACGGCCGCGGGGACGACGCCCGGCGGGATGCACCCCGGGCCGCACAGGCGGGTGGGTGCCGCTTCGTGGCGAAGGTGACACTGCTCGTGCGCGACCGGCGGTCACGCGCCGGCGACGGGCGGGTGATCGGCCGCCGCCCGGCCAGCGGTCGCGAAGGTCTCCGGGCTTCGTCATCCTCGGGGGCATGGCGGACGACTCGGGCTTCTACAGCATCCGGTTCGGCGCGGACCCGGTGCAGCTCGCCTTCTTCCGGGCGGGGCTGGACCGCTGGCTCCAGGCGCTGGAGTGGCCCGAGCCCGAGCGGGTGGACGCGATCCTGGCGGTGAGCGAGGCCTGCACGAACGCGGTGAAGCACGCCTACGCCGGGGGCGCGCCCGGGGACGTCGAGGTCGTCGGCCGGCTGGTGGCCGGACCGGCGCACCGCCAGGTCGTGGTGACGGTGCGGGACGAGGGCATGTGGCGCCCGGACCACGGGGACAAGGGCTACGGGATGAGCGTCATGCGCGGCTGCATGGAGCGGGTCTCCATCCGGCGCGACGACACGGGGACGACGGTCACGCTCGTCAGCGTCCCCGTGCCGCTGCTCGGGGCCCCGAACGGCTCCGGGCTGGCCGCCGCCGAATGAGCACCGCGGACGCCGCCGACGGGCGACGCGGATGCACGGGGCCGGTCAGCCCGCGCGGAGCGACCAGACGTCGCACCCGTCGCCGGCCGCCGTGCGGACCTGCACGGCGTGGTCCCGCAGCCAGCTCGCCAACGGCGCGGTGAGCTGGGCCGGGACCGGGTTCACGAACCAGCGCGCGCCCTGATCCTGCAGGCTCGCGAGCCGGTCCGGGTCGTACCGGTCGGCCGCGAGCACCCAGCCGTACCGGTCGGCGCGGTAGAGGATCACCGGCTCCTGGTAGTTGTTCGCGACGCCGTCCATCGTCGTCGTGCTGTCCGTGCCGACGACGACGAGGTCGCCGGGCAGGGACACGGCCGCGAGCTGCGTCGCGCACACGCCGAGGGAGCCGGCGTCGGGGTCGAAGGACTCGCGGAACACGTTGGCCGACTGGACGCCCAGCGCCAGCACGGCCGGCACGCCGAGCGCCGCCACGAGGCGGGTCCCGATCCGCCCGCGCAGCAACCGGCCCGCCGCGACCACGCCGATGCCGATCGCGACCGCGGCGTAGGGCAGCGAGTAGACGTGGTACTGGATGCCGAGGTCGGACCCGCTGTAGCGGCCGACCGCGAAGTAGTAGACGACGAGCGCGACCGCGCCGGCGAGCAGGAACGGTGCGGCGGGCGCACCGCGACGGTGCCGCCCCAGCCACACCGCGCCGAGCAGCGCGAACGGCACCCCGATCACGCCGTAGACGAACAGCACCTCGCTGCGGAGGTTGCCGAGGTAGAAGTCGGCGCCCGACCACATGGCGAGGTTGCCGAACTTGTCGTCGCCGCCGGAGATCACGCCGAAGGTGTTGCCGTAGGTCTCGTAGAGGCTCGAGGCGTGCCGCAGCCACAGCCCGGGCAGCACCAGCGCGGTGATCCCGGCCAGGTAGACCGAGGGCCGGCGCAGCCGGTCGCGCGCCGCGAGCAGCAGCCACAGCGCCATCACGAGCCCGACGTGCAGTGAGGTCGGCTTGGCCAGCCCGGCCAGGGAGACCGCCCCGGCCGCGGCCACCAGCCACACCCGGCGGTCCTCTCGCAGCCAGCGGCAGAAGGCCAGCAGCGCGAGCATCGTGAACGCGAGCACCGTGGCCTCGGGCATGAAGGCGGTGCCCCAGCGCATGAAGGCGGGCGAGACCGCCCACGCGATCAGTGCCCAGCGCGCAGCCGCCGGCGGCAGGATCCGCTTCGCCAGACCCCAGAACGCGGCCGTGGCGAGCAGCATGAAGGCCAGCGAGACCAGCCGGCCGAGGACCTCGTGCTCGCCGAAGAGCACGTACAGGATCCCGGTGAGCCACGGCATGATCGGCAGCTCGGACTCGACGAACCCCGGCCCGTTGCCGCCCCAGTTGATCTGGGGCATGAACAGGTCGAGGCCGTGCTCGGCGTAGTTGCGCGCCATCGACGCCGTGTCGGACTGGCGCCAGATGTCACCTGGGTAGGTCAGCGGGCCGAAGGCGCGCACCACCGACAGCACCGTGACGACCCCGAGCACGAGCAGCGCGGCCCTGCCGAGCAGGTCCCTGCGCGGCCGTCCGGTGGCCACGGCAGAGGGGGAGCGGTCGATGTCCAGCTGCACCCACCCGATCGTGCACATGTCACCTGTGGCGACCCTGAGACCCCCACGGAGCCGCGATTCAGGACGCGACGGATGCGTCCGGCGCAATAGGATCGGCGCCGACTCCCCACCGTCGACTCCACCACGTCGACGTCCCACCGTCGGGTCCCGCAGCGAGGAGGGTCCGCCGCATGCCCGCGCTCCGTTCCGAGATCGCCGAGTCGTGGCAGCGGCTCGAGTCCTGCGGGCTGGATCCTGCCGCGTGCCTCGACCCGGGCACGGTCGTCGAGCCGGACCCCGGCACCCGGTTGCGCCGCGCGGCGGGCCCGGTGCTCACCGCCCTCGAGGGTCACCTGCGCGGCTCCCGTTTCGCGCTCGTCCTCGCCGACCGGGAGACCCGGCTGGTCGACATCCGGTACGGCTCGGACGAGCTTGCGCCCGCGCTGGAGTCGGTGGGCGTGGTGTCCGGCATGCTGTTCACCGAGCGAGTCAGCGGCACCAACTCGGTCGCCACCGTGGCCGAGCTGCGCCGCGGCCTCGCCGTCGTCGGCGCCGAGCACTACCTGGAGTCGCTGAAGCGGTTCGCCTGCTACGGGGTGCCGATCCGGGACCCGCTGACCGGGCGGCACGCCGGCGTCCTCGACATCACCTGCCTGACGGCCGACGCGAGCCCGCTGCTGCGGCCCTTCCTGCTCGGCGCGGCCCAGCAGATCGCCGACGGAATGCTGGTCGAGGCGCGCGGGACGCACCGCCGGCTGCTCGCGGCGTTCGAGGCGGCCCGGCGCCGCGTGGCGGGTCCGCTGGTGGCGTTCGGGCCGGATCTCGTGCTGACCAACGACGCCGCGGCCGACCTGCTCCAGCCCGTCGATCACGCCGCGCTGCAGGCCCTGCGGCACGGCCGGTCGGGCCCGGTGCGCACCGAGGTCGAGCTGGCTGCGGGCGGGCGGGTGGTCGCGCGCGTCGAGCCGGCCGGAGGCGAGGGCTTCCTGGTGGAGCTGGAACGGTCGTCGCGGGCGTCGGTCGGCCGCCCGGCCGGGCCCCCGCCGGACCGGGACTGGCACGCCGACCTGCGACCGCGGATCCTGCGCTACCGCGCCGAGCGGGCGAACGTGCTGGTCCTGGGCGAGCCGGGCACTGGCCGCACGACGGTGGCGGCGGAGCTGACCCGCGCCGGCACCGTCACGGTGCTCGCCGGCGCCGAGCTCACCGTCGCGGACACGACGGCCCCGGCCGCCGAGCTCGCCGCCGGTGGCACGCTGCTGGTCGAGGACGCCCACCTGCTCGGGCCGGCCGTCGCGGCGCATCTGGGCCGCGAGGTGGACCGGCACGGGGTCCGGCTCGTGCTGACGGCCGGCGTCGACGGGCTGCCGGCCGGAGAGGGGGCCGCGTTCGGTGCCCGCTGCCCCGTCCGGCTGGAGCTGCCGACCCTCCGCGGTCGGCGCGACCGGATCCCGGCGCTGGCCGGTGCGCTGCTGCGCGAGCGCGCCGGCGGCGCGGTCCGGTTCACGACCGGCGCGCTGCGGACCCTCGCCGCCCACGACTGGCCGGGCAACCTGCGCGAGCTCGCCACGGTCGTCGGATACGTGGCCGGTCGCCGGTCGGCGGGCGACCTCACCGAGGCCGACCTGCCCCCGGGGTACCGGGAGGGACCGCGTGCCCCCGTTCCCGGCGCGCTCTGGCAGGCCGAGCGGGACGCGATCGTCCGGTGCCTGGAGAGCTGCGGCGGCAACAAGGTGCACGCCGCCCGTCGGCTCGGGATCAGCCGCACGACGCTCTACCGCCGGATCCGCGAGCTGCACATCGATCCGGAGGCGCTGCGCGAGCGACCGGCGTGAGCCGGTGACGCCGCGCGCGTGCGCGAGGGGTGAGCAGGCGGGGACGTGCGCGCGGGCTCGGCACGCGGTGATGGTCGGGGGCCGCGGGATCCCCCTCCGGCGGGACCGGGCGTCTCCGGTCCCGCCGGGGCGGGTGTCACCGCCGTCCGTCAGTGTTCGTGGACGAGCACGCCGCGGACGTTCTTGCCGTTCAGCAGGTCGTCGTAGCCCTGGTTGACCTGCTCGAGGGTGTAGGTCTGGGTGATCAGCTCGTCGAGCTTGAGGTCACCGGACTGGTACAGGCCCAGGATCTTCGGGATGTCGGTCGTCGGGTTGCAGTCGCCGAACAGCGAGCCCTTCACCGTCTTCTTGAACAGCGTCATGATCGAGCCGGGCAGGTTGACGTTCTGCGTCGACAGCTTGTTCAGCCCGGTCAGCACCACGGTGCCGCCCTTGCCGATCGCGTCGAACGCCCCGGTGACGATCTCCTCGGTGACGATGCCCGCGGTCACGACGGCCTTGTCGGCACCGTTGCCGTTGGTCATCTGCCGGGCGAGGTCGGCCGCCTCCTCGATGGAGCCCACGGCGTGGGTGGCGCCGAGCTCCATGGCCTTCTCCCGCTTGTTCTGCAGCGGGTCGACGGCGATGAGGTTCTTCGCCCCGGCGTAGCGGGCGCCCTGCACGGCGTTGATGCCGATGCCGCCCACACCGGAGACGATCACGGTCTCGCCCGGGCGGACGTCGGCGGCGTTGACCGCCGATCCCCATCCGGTGGGCACGCCGCAGCCGACGAGGACGGCCTTGTCCAGCGGCAGGTCGTCGTCGACCTTGACCACCGAGTTCTGGTGGATGGTGGAGTACTGGGAGAAGGTGCCCAGCATGCACATCGCGCCGTAGTTGCCCTGGGGGCCGGTGAACGGGAACCGCTCGCCGGGCAGGTAGCCCTCGAGGATGGTGGCGCCCATGTCGCAGATGGCCTGCTGGCCGGTGGCGCACCAGCGGCAGACGCCGCAGTTCGGGATGAACGAGCACACGACGTGGTCGCCCGGCTTCACGCGGGTCACGCCCGGGCCGACCTCCTCGATGATCCCGGCGCCCTCGTGGCCCAGCACCATCGGCAGGCGGGCCTCGAGGTCGCCGTGGGAGATGTGCACGTCGGAGTGGCACAGCCCGGCGTAGGTGTAGCGGATCAGGACCTCGCCGTCCTTGGGGCCGTCGAGCTCCAGCTCCTCGATCTCGATCGGCTTGCCGGTCTCGTAGACGACCGCGGCCTTGGTCTTCATGCGGGGATCGACTCCTTCGTCGTTCTCGGAGGGTGCTGTGGGCAGCCTGCCCCCGCACGAGGGCGTCAAACTGTTTCAGGTCTGGACACCTGCGTGCCTCCGGCATGCGTCGCGGGAGAGGTCGAGCCCCGCGTGTCGTCACCCGGATGTCACAGCCGGCGCTTGACGGAGCGGCGCCGCCGCGCAAGCGTTCGGACCCTCTCGGGAGGGAGGCCGGATGAGCCATGGACCAGAACCTGATGAACGAGATCTGCCTGGAGCAGGGGCCGGTCGTCGACGCCGGTGAGCCGACTCTCCCCGAGAGGCGACCGGTGGACCGGCGATGACCGAGAACCCCCGTGATCACCATGTGGGGATGATCGTCCCGAGCTCGAACCTCACGATGGAGACGGAGCTCCCGCGGATGCTGCGCGCCCGGGAGGAGGTCGACCCGGACGACCGGTTCGTCTTCCACGCCGCGCGGGCCCGGATGCAGCACGTCACCCCGGAGCAGCTGCGCGCGATGAACGCCCAGGCCGAGCGGGCGGCGACCGAGCTCGCCGACGCCCGCCCGGCGGTCGTCGTCACGGCCTGCCTGGTCGCGATCATGGCCCAGGGCCCCGGCTACCACTGCACCGCGGAGGAGTCGATCACCGCCGCACTACGGGCCGAGGGCGCGCAGGCTCCGGTGGTCTCCTCGGCCGGGGCGCTGCTCGACGGCATCGCCGCACTGGGCGTGTCCCGGGTCGCGATGATCACCCCGTACCTGGAACCGCTGACCCGGACCGTGATCGAGTACCTCGAAGCGGCCGGGGTCGAGGTCGTCGACTCGCTGTCGCTGGAGGTGCCGGACAACCTCGCCGTCGCCCGGCTCGATCCGGCCGACCTGCGCGAGCACCGCCGGCAGCTGGATCTGTCCCGGGCCGAGGCGCTGGTGCTGTCCGCCTGCGTGCAGATGCCGTCGCTGCCCTCGATCCAGCCGGTCGAGGACGAGGTCGGCATCCCGGTCCTGTCCGCCGCGACCGCCACGACCTACCGGATCCTGCAGGAGCTCGGCCTCCGGCCACGGGTTCCGGACGCCGGGCGGCTCCTGGCCCTGTGAGGTGCCGATGGTCGTTCCGCGACTCTCGGCACTCACGACGGTCCGACACTCACGACGGTCCGGCACTCACGACGGTCCGGGCTCATGACCAGGTGACGGGCAGGGCGTCGAGACCCCCGGTGAGCAGGTCGGCGCGCAACGGCAGGTCCGCCACCGGACGGTCGAGGCGCAGGCCGGGGAACCGGGCCGGCAGCGCGGTGAACACGGCCTGCAGCTCGACACGCGCGAGGCTCGCACCGATGCAGTAGCGCGGCCCGTACCCGAAGGTGAGGTGGTTGCGGGCGTCGCGGTCCGGGTCGAAGCGCTCGGGGTCGGCGAAGGCGTCGGGGTCGCGGTTGGCGGCGGCGGGGGCGAGGACCACGCAGTCGCCGGCCCGGACCGTCACGCCGTCGATCTCGAGGTCGGTGTGGGCGTAGCGGGGCAGCCCGCTGCCGCCGGGCGCGGCGAGCCGCAGGATCTCCTCGACGGTGTCCGGCGCGAGGGCGGGATCGGCGGCGAGCGCGGCCCAGTGCCCGGGATGCTGCAGCAGGAGCACGGTGCCGACGTCGATGCGGGTCACCGTGGTCTCGTGCCCGGCGAAGAGCAGTGCCGCGGCCAGCGCCGCGCTCTGCCAGTCGTGCTCGGGCCCGGACGCGGCGAGGTCGCTGAGCACGTCCTCGCCCGGGTCCTCGCGCTTGCGCGCCACCAGGCCGTGCACGTACCCGACCAGCGCCCGCAGGGACTGCTGGGCGGCCTCGCGGTCGTCGAGCCGGCCGGCGCCCTCCGACCAGGCGCGGAACCGGGTCCGATCCTCGTACGGCACGCCGAGCAGCTCGCAGATCACCAGGATCGGCACCGGCAGGGCGAGGTGTTCGTGCAGGTCGGCAGGCGGTCCGGCGGCATCCAGTGCGTCGAGCGCGCGAGCGACCAGCTCGTCGACGTGGTCGCGCAGCCGGAGCATGCGGCGGGCGGAGAAGGCCGGGGCGAGGAGCTTCCGCATGAGTGCGTGTTGCTCGCGCTCGGTGTCGGGATCGCCCATCATCGGCCCGCCCAGGATCGCCGAGCCGGAGACCCGCGCGGCGCGCTCGGGCTCGGGATGCGAGCGGCCCAGGCGCGGGTCGGCGAACAGCGCCCGGCACTCGGCGTGCCCCGTGACCAGCCACGCCGGGTCGCCGGTCGCCGTGCGCACCGCACAGATCGGGGTGCGCTCGCGCAGCTCGGCGTACAGCGGCGCGACGTCCAGCACACCGCGTCGGTCGAAGGGCAACTGCGGGACGGTGGTGGTCATACCCCGATCGTCATCGCTCGAGCCGTGCAGCGGAACCCGACACCGGGTGGACGAGCCGCGAGTCCCGCCTGCCCTTCCGCGAGTCGGGGTTCCGGCAGCGGGAGTCGGGGGTTCTGGTCGACCGGGACGCGGTGCCGGGCCCCGCGTGTGCGGGATCGCCGGCACCCGACACTTCCCGCCGGAGCGGAACCACCTCGCACGACGACCGCCCCCCACAGCGGTCGTCGGTGAGGCACGACTGCTGGGGCGCGGGGTCGCCCTCCGGATCGACGCTCCCGACCTGCTCGCCCTGCGCGCCGACCTCGCCGGGAGGTTCGACCCGTGGCTGACCAGCCAGGACCGCGGCAAGCGTGAGCCGCACGTGACCGTGCAGAACAAGGTCGCCCCCGAGCAGGCCCGGGGCCTCCACGCCGTCCTGTCGGGCCACCCACCCGAGCCCACCGCAGTCGTCGCCCTCGGGCTGTGGCGCTACCGCGGCGGTCCGTGGGACCCGGTGGCGACCTACCCGTTCACACCGTGATCACCAGGAGGGCTCCGATCTCCTGATCAGCCGATCGTGAGCTCCTGCTCGGTGATCGGAGCGCTCAGCGCACGACCTCCCCCACGAACGCGGCGGCGCGCTCGCGCAGGCCGGCGCGGCGCTCGTCGACGGTCAGGCCCGGCGCGGGACGCAGCGCCGCCGTCGCCTTCTCGACCCGGACGTGGTGGCGGCAGTCGAGGTCGGCGCAGACGTAGGTCCCGACCGTGTTGCCCTCCCGGCCCTTGGCGCCGCGGCGGGCCGCGGTGAACAGGGTGGTGCCGCCTGCGCCATGGGTGGTGCGGCAGAGCGCGCACATCGCGGCGGCGCCCACGGCGTTCGACGCGGCGCGGAGCAGCACCGCGGTCGGCTCGCCGGTGCCCGGCACCAGCAGCACGGCGCGGTCCGGGGCCTGGGAATCCCGGAATCCGACGACGTCGTCGAGCGCGTCGAGGTCGAGCTCGCGAATCTCGGTAGGCAGGGTCAGCCGACCGGCCTCGCCCTTCGAACAGTTGGTCAGGGCGCGGCGGATACGGGCGTCGGTGGTCATCGTGCGGTCCGGGGGTCTCGGCGAGCAGGGCGTGATCACGCTAGGCGCCCGGCCCGGCGAGGCGCATCCCCATTCCCGGGCGGACTCCTCCCGACTCGTGCTGCCGGACCTCGCGACCGCGGTGCCGGAGCTCCCGATGGTCGAACCCTCGTCCGGGAGGCGTGTCCGCCGAGCGGCCCCGGCGGGCTGTGGGTCGGCACGAGGTGCGTCCACGGCGCGGAGTCGGTCAACGTTCCACAAATTGTTGACGCTCGGTCTCAGTGTTGTAGAGTGTCGGGTGCCATCCCACGAGGTAGTCCCTCCCGACCTGGCAGCGACGACAGGAGGCCCGGAATGAGCGACCCGTCCGGCGAGGAACAGGCGCCCGAGGTCTCCTTCGCCACGTCACCCGAGGCGTACCGCCACTGGCGGCTCGAGGTCGACGGTGAGGTGGCTACGCTGATTCTCGACGTCGACGAGACGGCGGGTCTGGTGCCGGGGTACGAGCTGAAGATGAACTCGTACGACCTGGGCGTGGACATCGAGCTCTACGACGCCACCCAGCGGCTGCGGTTCGAGCACCCCGGCGTGCGCGCCGTCGTCGTGACCAGCGCGAAGGACAAGAACTTCTGCGCGGGCGCGAACATCCGGATGCTGGCGCAGAGCCCGCACCCGTGGAAGGTGAACTTCTGCAAGTTCACCAACGAGACCCGCAACGGGATCGAGGACGCGACCGAGAACTCCGGCCAGACCTGGATCGCGGCGGTCAACGGGACGGCGGCCGGCGGCGGCTACGAGCTGGCGCTGGCCTGCGAGAAGATCCTCCTGATCGACGACAACTCCTCGGCCGTCTCGCTGCCCGAGGTTCCGCTGCTGGGCGTGCTGCCCGGGACGGGCGGGCTCACCCGGGTCACGGACAAGCGCAGGGTGCGCAAGGACCGGGCGGACGTGTTCGCCACCCGCGCCGAGGGGATCCGCGGCAAGCAGGCCGTGGAGTGGAAGCTCGTCGACGAGACGATCCCCAAGCGGGTCTGGGCCGAGACGGTGGCCGAACGGGCCAGGCAGGCCGCCGCGCGGTCCTCCCGCCCGACCGACGCGCAAGGTGTCCCGCTGCCCCCGCTCGAGCCGACGGTCTCCGCGGACGTCATCACGTACCGGCACGTCAAGGCCGAGTTCGACCGGGATCGGGGCCTGGTGGAGATCACCGTCCTCGGACCCGACCGCGGGGTGCCGGAGTCCCTGCAGCGGGTGCACGAGCTGGGTGAGGCGTTCTGGCCACTGGCCATGACCCGCGAGCTCGACGACCTGATCCTGCGGTTGCGGGCCAACGAGCTCGAGCTGGGCACCTGGGTGATCCGGACGAAGGGCGACGTCGAGGACGCCGTGGCCTTCGAGCGGCTCATCGCCGAGCACAGCCGGGACGACTGGCTGGTCAACGAGATCCGGCACTACTTCAAGCGGGTGCTCAAGCGGCTCGACGTGACCTCCCGCTCGCTCATCGCGTTGATCGAGCCCGGCTCGTGCTTCGCCGGCGCGCTGCTGGAGCTGGCGCTGGCGTGCGACCGGCAGTACATGCTCGACGGCACCCTGGACGAGGACGACCCGAACGGCCCGGGGCAGGGCGACGAGGCCCAGATCATGCTGTCGGCGAGCAACTTCGGGGCCTTCCCGATGGGCAACGGACTCTCCCGGCTCGCCAGCAGGTTCTGGGGCGACGCCGACCACGTCGCGAAGCTGAGGCAGGAGACGGATCGGCGGATCGAGGCCCGCGAGGCGCTCGAGCTGGGGCTGGTCACCGACGCCCCGGACGACATCGACTGGGACGACGAGATCCGGATCATGCTGGAGGAGCGGGCGTCGCTGTCCCCGGACGCCCTGACCGGCATGGAGGCCAACCACCGGTTCGTCGGCCCCGAGACGATGGAGACGCGCATCTTCGGGCGGCTCACCGCGTGGCAGAACTGGATCTTCGTGCGGCCCAACGCCTCCGGTCCGGAGGGGGCGCTGCGCCGCTACGGCACGGGACGCAAGGCGGAGTTCGACCGGAAGCGGGTCTGAGAGATGTCGATCGACTACAGCGAGAAGATCCCCAACAACGTCGACCTCGCGGGCGACCGCAAGCTGCAGCGCGCGTTGGAATCGTGGCAGCCCAACTTCCTCAACTGGTGGAAGACGATGGGTCCGGCCGTCCCGACGCAGGACGTGTACCTGCGCACGGCGGTCAGCGTGGGCAAGGAGGGCTGGGCGCAGTTCGGCCACGTCGCCATGGAGGAGTACCGGTGGGGCGTGTTCCTCGCCGAGCGCGGCGACGACCGGCGGATCGCCTTCGGCGAGCAGAAGGGCGAACCGGTCTGGCAGCAGGTGCCCGGTGAGTACCGCGCCGACCTGCAGCGGCTGATCGTGATCCAGGGCGACACCGAGCCGGCCTCGGTGGAGCAGCAGCGCCGCCTCGGCGAGACCGCCCCGTCGCTCTACGACCTGCGCAACCTGTTCCAGGTCAACGTGGAGGAGGGCCGCCACCTCTGGGCGATGGTCTACCTGCTGCACGCCTACTTCGGCCGCAACGGCCGCGAGGAGGCCGAGGCGCTGCTGCAGCGCAACTCCGGCGACCTGGACAGCCCGCGCATCCTCGGGGCGTTCAACGAGGAGACGCCGGACTGGCTGTCCTTCTACATGTTCACCTACTTCACCGACCGGGACGGCAAGTACCAGCTCGGCACGCTGAAGGAGTCCGCCTTCGACCCGCTCTCGCGCACCTGTGAGTTCATGTTGAAGGAGGAGGCGCACCACATGTTCGTGGGCACCACCGGGATCGACCGGGTGGTCACGCGGACCTGCGAGCTCATGCGCGAGCACGACACCACCGACGTCGCCCCGCACGGCGGCATCCCGCTGGACGTGATCCAGAAGTACATCAACTTCCACTACTCGGTGTCGCTGGACCTGTTCGGCTCCGAGCAGTCCACGAACGCGGCGAACTACTTCACCGCGGGGCTGAAGGGCCGCTGGCAGGAGGAGCGTCGCCGCGACGACCACCGGCTCACCGAGGACGCCTTCACGATCGACACGGTGAAGGACGGCCGGATGGCGAGCGACGAGGTGTCGGCGCTGCTGGCGCTCAACCTCGACCTGCGCAACGAGTACGTGAAGGACTGCCAGTCCGGGCTCAAGCGCTGGAACCGCATCCTGGCCAAGAACGGCTTCGACGAGTCGCTGTACCTGCCGCACGTGGGCTTCAACCGGCAGGTCGGGCTGTTCTCCGAGCACCACGTCACGCCCTCGGGGGAGGTGGTCGGCGAGGACGCGTGGAAGGCCAAGGAGGACTGCTGGCTGCCCAGCGCCGGGGACAAGGCCCACGTGCAGAACCTGATGCGCCCGGTCTACGAGCCCGGCAAGATCGCCGGCTGGATCGCCCCGCCGAGCACCGGCATCAACGGCCAGCCCTTCGAGTACGAGTACGTCCACTTCGCCTGAGCGGTGAGTGGCGACCATCGCCACTCACCGGTCCGGGTCAGTCGCGGAAGACGGCGGGGCGGCGCTCCGCGGCCGCAGCCAGCGCCTCGTCGAGGTCGGCCGAGAGCAACATTCCCGCATTCCAGGTGGCGACCTGCTCCAGGGCGTCGGGCACGCTGTGGTCACGGGCGTAGGTGATCGCGTGCTTGGTGCCGCGCAGGGCGAGCGGGGGCTTGGCGGCGAGCGACGCGGCCACCTCGGCGACCCCGGCGGCGAGCGCCTCGGCGTCGGGGAACACGCCGTTGACCAGGCGCAGGCCGAGCGCCTCGCCACCGCCGACGGTCCGCCCGGTGTAGGCGAGCTCGCGGGTCACGCCCTCGCCGACGATCCGCGGCAGCCGCTGTAGCACCCCGACGTCGGCGACCACCGCCATGTCGATCTCCTTGATCACGAACCGCGCGTCCTCCGTGGCGTAGCGCAGGTCGCAGGCGGTCGCGAGGTCCATCCCGGCGCCGATGCACGCCCCGTGCACGGCCGCGATCACCGGCACCCGGCAGCGCTCGACACTGGTGATCACGTCCTGCAGGTCGAGGATCGTCCGGCGCAGGGCCTCCGCCGCACGGCCTGCACAGTCCGCCCCGCCGCCGGCCCGCAGGCCTCCCAGCATCTCCAGGTCGATCCCGGCGCAGAAGTGCTTGCCGTTGCCCGAGAGCACCACTGCCCGGACGGTCGGGTCGGCGTCGAGCCGGTCGACGGCCGCGCGCAGCTCCGACCACAGCGCCCGGTTCAGCGCGTTGGCCTGGGCTGGCCGGTCGAGCCGCAACTGCGCGACCCCGTCCTTCGCCTCGACCGCGAGGGTCTCGAACTCCATGGGCTTCCTCTCTCGGGGACCGGTCAGGACCGACCGTCGGTGAGCATCTGCCGCGCGATCCGCTTCCACAGGTCCAGGTGCGGGTCCGTGGTGGGGTCGCGCGGGTCGATCGCGTAGGTCAGGGCCACGCCCCGCATGCTGGTGAGCAGCAGTTCCCGGACGTCGTCGAAGGCCGGGTGGGTCGAGTGGACCGGCCCGAACAGCGCGGCCACGACGTGCTGGATCGCCAGGCCCAGCCGCCGCTCCTCCGGCAGCAGCTCGGCACGCAGCGCCTCGTCGGTGCGCGCGGCCGTCCACAGCTCCATCGCGGCCCAGAAGTACGGCTGGCGAAAGGTCTCCCAGAGCAGCTCCACCGCCCGGTCGACGCGCTCGGTGCCGCTGGTCGTGGCGTGCGGCCGGCGCTCCATGGCGGTGATCCGCTCGACGGCGAGGTGCTGCGCGGCGGCCACGAGCAGGGCCGAGCGGGAGGGGAAGTGGTGCAGCAGCCGGCCGCGGGAGACTCCCGCGCGCTCCTGGATGGTCACCGTGGTGGCGCCGGAGTAGCCGTCCTCCACCAGGCTGCGCACCGCGGCGTCGAGGATCAGCGCGTGGCTGCTGGCCCGGCGCTCGCCCTGGGTGCGACGCGGCGTCGGTACGGCCATGCGACGAGGGTAGCCCGGCGGGCCCTCCTTCCCGGCAGCGCCGACTGTATCCGGGCCCCACCTGCGCGGGGGTCGGACCGGGAGGTCGCGGCGGTCTGCGGAGCTGGAGCCGTGGGCCGGTCAGCTCGCCGGGCTGGGCAGCGGCGTGCCCATTTCGAGCACGCCCGGGGCATCGCCCGCCGGCTCGCGGCCCCGCACTGGGAGGAGCGGGCGTCGGCGTCGCTCGCCGCCCTCGAGCCGTGAGCACGGCCGGCGGCCGCGCGGTACGCGTGGTGCCGCCGCCGGTGCCGTTCAGGAGGTCCCGAAGACCGGGCGGACGCGGCGGGCGTGACGGGGGCGGAGCAGCCCGAGCAGGAGCACCAGCACCGGGCCGGCCTCGGCCTTGAGAGCCGCCAGCTCCCCCGGGGCGGCGACCTCCGCCATGCGGGGCAGCACGAACCCCGCCGGCGGCCCGCCCCTGCGGATCGCCTTCTCCATCTCCTGCCACTCCGCAGCCGGGACGTACCGCTCGATCACCGGGAACAGTTCGGCCTCCTCGTTCTCGATGTGCTCGTCGAGCTCGTCGCGCACCCGGCCGAGGGCATCGGCGAGGACCGCGGCGCGCTCGGGGTGGATCGGGGCGTCGAGGAAGCCGGCGGCGGCGCGGCGCAGGTCGTCGAGCAGCGGATCCAGGGCGCGGTGGTCGTCGGACAGGACGGTGAGGTCGACGGCGGTGCCGGCGTGGCGCTCGATCAGCGGCCAGGTCAGCTCGTCCTCGACGGTGTGGTGGTGGTGGATCTCGTCGGCCAGGGTGGTGACCCAGCGGACGAGGGCCTTCGCGCGGCGGGTGTCGCAGGACCTGCCCCCGGCGAGGCGTCCCGCGGTGGCGGCGAGCCGGTGCAGGTCGCGCCGCATGATGCGGTGAGTCAGGCGCATGCCCAGCAGGTCGGGGGTGGTGGCGGGGGCGGTCATCGCTGCTCCTTCTCGGGGGAGGCCGCCAGGGTGGGCCGACCCGCTTAAGCGCGACCTGTCGGCGACTTGTCGCCGCACTTGTCGCCGGTCCCGACTCGCGGAAGCCCCGGGCGCGACTCGCGGAAGCCCAGGGCGCGACTCGCGGAAGCTGAGGGCGCGACTCGCGGAAGCTGAGGGCGCGACTCGCGGAAGCTGAGGGCGCGACTCGCGGAAGCCGAGGGCGCGACTCGCGGGGGCTCGGGGCGCGACTCGCGGAAGCCCAGGGCGCGACTCGCGGGAGCTCGGGGCGCGACTCGCGGGGGCTCGGGGCGCGACTCGCGGGGGGAGTATTCGCTGAGTGGGAGGATCGGGGCGTGGCGGGGAACCTGTCGACTCCGGGGGCCAGCGTGGCGTCGCGGGTGTTCGCGCTGCTCGGGGCGTTCGACGCGGAGCACCGGGTGCTGTCGCTGACCGCGCTGGCGGAGCGGGCCGGGTTGCCCCTCGCCACGGCGCACCGGCTGGCGGGGGAACTCGTCGGGCTGGGCGGGATGGAGCGGCGGGGCGACCGGTACGTCGTCGGACGCCGGGTGTGGGACCTGGGCCTGCTGGCGCCGGTACAGGCCGAGCTGCGCCAGGTCGCCGCGCCCTTCCTGCACGATCTCTACGCGGCCACGCACGCCACCGTGCACCTCGCCGAGCGTGCGGGCGCCGAGGTGCTCTACCTCGACCGGCTCTCCGGGCGGGCGACGGTGCCCGTGGTCAGCCGGGTCGGCGGCCGGCTCCCGCTGCACACCACCGGCGTCGGGAAGGTGCTGCTGGCCTTCGCCCCGGACGACGTGCGGCGGGCCGTGCTCGCCGACCTCCGGCGTGTCACGCCGTACACGATCACGCAACCCGGCCGGCTGCGGGAACAGCTGCGGCGGGTGCACCGCGAGGGCTTCGCACAGACGGTCGAGGAGATGAGTCCGGGCGCGTGCTCCGTCGCGGTCCCGGTCCGACGCGGCGCCGACGGGGAGGTGGCGGCCGCGCTGGGGCTCGTCGTCCCGGACCTGCGTCGCGGTCGGGCCCGGCTGGTCACGGCCCTGCAGGTCGCCGCGGCCGGCATCGGGCGCTCGCTCTCCCCCGGGTGAACCTCCGCCGACGGGGCTTCCCTGGGCGATCTTCCACTGGGCGATCTTCCACTGGGCGATCTTCCACTGGGCGATCTTCCACTGGGCGATCTTCCACTGGGCGAAAGCCGGCGCTAGGCGACCGGCGGGCGGGCGGACACACTCCTCCCATGCGTACCCAGGTCGCCATCGTCGGCGCCGGCCCGGCCGGGCTCCTGCTGTCCCACCTGCTCGACCGCACGGGCGTCGAGTCCGTGATCGTCGAGACCCGCTCCCGCGAGTACGTCGAGGCCCGGATCCGCGCGGGGATCCTCGAGCACTCGACCGTGCAGCTGCTGCACGAGGTGGGGCTGGGGGAGCGGCTCGCCCGGGAGGGCGACGAGCACCGCGGCATCTACCTGCAGTGGCCGGGCGAGCGTCACCACGTCGACTTCGTGGACCTCGTCGGCCGCAGCGTCACCGTCTACGGGCAGACCGAGGTGACCAAGGACCTCGGGAAGGCGCGCGAGGCCGCCGGCCAGGAGATCCGCTACGAGGTCACCGACACCGCGGTGCACGAGCTGGAGACCGAGCAGCCGTACGTCACCTTCACCGGCCCCGACGGCACGGCCGAGCGCCTCGACGCCGACGTGGTCGTGGGCTGCGACGGCTCCTTCGGCCCCTGCCGCGCGGCCGTGCCCGACGCCGTCCGGCAGACCTGGGAGCGCGTCTACCCGTACTCCTGGCTGGGGATCCTCGCCGACGTCGCGCCGTCGACCGATGAGCTGATCTACGCCTGGCACCCGGACGGCTTCGCGCTGCACTCCATGCGCTCGGAGCACGTCTCCCGGCTCTACCTGCAGGTCCCGAACGGCACCGACATCGCGGAGTGGTCCGACGACCGGATCTGGGACGCGTTGGCCACCCGACTCGGCCACGGTCAGGACGGCTGGACGCTGAACCCCGGGCCCGTCACCGAGAAGTCCGTGCTGCCGATGCGCAGCTTCGTGCAGCAGCCGATGCGGCACGGCCGGCTCTTCCTCGCCGGCGACGCCGCCCACATCGTGCCGCCCACCGGCGCGAAGGGGCTGAACCTCGCCGTGGCCGACGTCGCCCTGCTCGCCCCGGCCCTGACCGCGCTGCTGCGCGACAAGGACCCGGCCCTCGCTGACGCGTACTCCGACGCCGCCCTGCGCCGGGTCTGGCGCTGCACCCACTTTTCCTGGTGGATGACGACCATGCTGCACCAGTCCGGCGACCCCTTCGACGCCCAGCTGCAGCTCTCGCAGCTGCGTTGGGTGGCGAGCAGTGAGGCCGGCCGGACGGGTCTCGCCGAGAACTACGCGGGCCTGCCGATCGGCTTCTGACACGCTGCGCCCGGTGCGGGGCCGGTGGTGCGCTAGTGGGTGATCTCGACCACCACGAGCACGTTCCCGTCCGGATCGCGCAGCGTGAACATGGGCGGGGCGTACTCGCCCATGCGCAGCACCTCGGGATCGACGTCGACGCCGCGCTCCCGCAGCTCGGCGTGGGCCGCGTCGGCGTCCGGGCTGGCGAGCCGGACCGCGGTACCGAGGCCACCCGGCGCGGGATCGCCGGCCACCAGCGCGATCGAGGTCGCCGAGTCGGCCGGGGCGACCTCGATCCAGCGGCCCTCGCCGAACGGAGCGTCCCTCCGCTTCTCGAGGCCGAGCGCACCGACGTAGAACTCCAGTGCCTTCTCCTGGTCGCGGACGGTGAGCGCCACGGTGTGGATGCCGCTGATCATGATCTGCCTCCCGGGTTGACGAGCGGTGGACCGCCCGCGCGGTCCGAACTCATCGCCGTTCTCCTCGGCCTCGGGATGTCGGTCCCGGAGTTCGGGAGCACGATGGCACCATGACCGCTCCCGTCCGCATCGGGCTGCAGCTGCAGCCCCAGCACGCCGACTACGGCCGCATCCGCGACACGCTGCTCGCCGCCGAGGAGGCCGGTGCCGACGTCGTCTTCAACTGGGACCACTTCTTCCCGCTCTACGGCGACCCCGACGGCAAGCACTTCGAGTGCTGGACCATGCTCGGTGCCTGGGCCGAGACCACGAGCCGCGTCGAGATCGGCGCGCTGGTCACGTGCAACTCGTACCGCAACCCCGAGCTCCTGGCCGACATGGCCCGCACCGTCGACCACATCTCGCACGGCCGGCTCATCCTCGGCATCGGCTCCGGCTGGTTCGAGAAGGACTACACCGAGTACGGCTACGACTTCCGGACCGCCGGGCGCCGGCTCGACGACCTCGGCGCGGCCCTGCCCCGCATCCGCGACCGCTGGTCGAAGCTCAACCCGGCCCCGACCCGCGACATCCCGATCCTCGTCGGGGGCGGCGGGGAGAAGAAGACCCTGCGCTACACCGCCGAGCACGCCACGATCTGGCACGGCTTCGGCGACGTCGAGACGGTGCGGCGCAAGTGCTCGGTGCTCGACGGGCACTGCCGTGACATCGGCCGGGACCCCGCCGAGATCACCCGCTCCTGCGGGGTGCAGGCGGCGCCCACGGAGGCCGGCCAGGAGCTCCGCGACGCCGGGGTCTCACTGTTCACCGTGGGCGTCGGCGGCCCGGACCACGATCTCTCGCTGCTCAAGGACTGGATCGCCTGGCGGGACTCCCTCGGCTGATCGACCCGGGCGATCACCCCGGAATGATCACACTCGGCCGATCACGCCGGGCCGGTCCGCCCGGCCGAGGACCGAGCTGACGGCCGGGCGCTCACCGGAGTTCGTCGCGGAGCACGGCCGCGGCGCCCGCCATCGCCCGCATCTTCCCGGCCGCCGAGGCACGCGGTAGGTACTTCATGCCGCAGTCCGTGACGATCACGATCTGCTCGGGCGGGAGTCGGTCGAAGGCGCGCCGCGTCCGGGCCGCGACGGTCTCGACGCTCTCCACGGCGTGGTCGGACAGGTCGATCACGCCGAGGAGGATCGTCTTGTCCTTCAGGTCCGACAGCACGCCGAGGTCGAGCCCGGACTGCGCGGTCTCGATGGAGATCTGGTCGGCGGTGCAGCCGGCCAGCTCGGGCAGGAACGAGTACCCCTCGGGCCGCTCGTGGATGATCGCGGCGTAGCCGAAGCAGAGGTGCACGGCGGTGGTGCCGGTGACGCCCTCGAGTGCCGCGTCGAGCGCGGCGAGCCCGTAGGCACGGGCCGCGTCGGGGCGGGCCTGCAGGTAGGGCTCGTCGATCTGGACGACGTCGGCGCCGGCCGCGAACAGGTCCTTGATCTCGGCGTTGACCGCGGCGGCGTAGCCCATGGCGGCGGACTCCGGGTCGGGGTAGTGGTCGTTCTGGGCCTGCTGGGACATGGTGAAGGGGCCGGGGACGGTCATCTTCACCGTGCGGTCGGTGTGCGAGCGCAGGAAGCGCAGGTCGTCGACCTGGACGGGCCGCGGCCGGGAGATCGGCCCGACGATCCGCGGCACCGGGTTGGGGTGTCCGCTGCGGTCCAGCGCCGTGCCGGGGTTGTCGATGTCGACGCCCTCGAGCGCGGTCGCGAAGTGGTTCGAGTAGCTCTCCCGCCGGATCTCCCCGTCCGTGACGATGTCCAGCCCGGCCTCCTCCTGTTCCCGGATCGCGACCCGGGTCGCGTCGTCCTGGGCCTCGGCGAGGTGCTCCGGCGGGATCCGCCACAGCTCGCGGGCGCGGACCCGGGGTGGGAAGCGGCCGGCGAGCTTCGCGCGGTCGATCAGCCACTCGGGCTGGGCGTAGCTGCCGACCAGGGACGTGGGCAGCAGCGGCAGTGTCGTCGGCACGTGCTCCTCCGGGTGTGGATCGAACGGCTGTGGATCGAACGGCTGTGGATCGAACGGCTGTGGATCGAACGGCTCGGATGTGTGGATCGGGCGGCCGCCGGGCGGTTTCAGACGACGAGGACGATCCGGCCCTCGGCGGCGCCGGCGGCCTGGCGCTCCCAGGCCGCTGCGGCGTGTGCGAGCGGAACGGCCTCGTGGGCGACGGTCAGCTCCTGCCCGGCGAGGTAGGTCACCGACTCGGCGCGCTCCTCCCTGGTCAGGGCGTTGTTGGTGTAGCCGAGCACCCGCAGTGAGCGGCTGCGCAGCGTCGACGAGTCGAGCGGGCTGGTCTCGCCGGCCGAGCTGCCGAGGTTGACCAGCCGCCCACCGGGTCCCAGCGCGCGGGCCGCCGCGGCGGCCGGCACGCCGAAGAGCGGATCGAGCACCAGGTCGGCGGCGCCTCCCGCGGCCTCGGCGAACCGGGCGCCCAGCTCCGCGACGTCGTCCGTGTCCAGGGCGACGACGGTGTCGGCCCCGGCCGAGCGTGCCCGCTCCCGCGCCGCCGCCGACCGGGCCCCGGCCACGACCCGGGCGGCCCCGGCGAGGCGGGCGAGCTGCACGGCGACCTGGCCGACCACCCCGCCGGCGCCCAGCACGATCACGGTCTCACCGGTCGTCAGCCCGCCCGTGCTCGTCAGGGCGCGGTGCGCGGCGACGGCGGACAGGCCGAGCGCGGCCAGCCGGACAGGGTCGACGTCCGGGGGCAGGGGCACCAGATCGGCCTCGGGCACGCACGCGAGCGCGGCCATGCTGCCGTCGCCCGGTGCCATCCCGGCCGAGGTCGGGAACCACACCGCCCGGCCGTCGACCGTCCCGACGCCCTGCACCCCGGGCACGTACGGGGTGCGGGGCACGCCGAAGTACGAGGTCCCGGAGGCGCAGAGCAGGTCGAGCGGGGTGATCGGCGCGGCCCGGACCTCGACGAGGACCTCGCCCGGCCCGGGCTCCGGCGGCTCCCGGTCCGCGACCGCGGGCGGCCGGCCGGGCCCGGGGATCAGCGCGGCGCGCACGGGTCGGTGCCCATGTTCGCTCCGCAAGCTGCGCTCATGCGGGCTGGAGGCGGAAGTCGTAGCGGGCCTCGAGCCAGGGCACGTCGCACTTGCCGCCGTCCGGCGTCGGTCCGGGCTCGCGCTCGGCGAACTCCACCACCAGCTCCTGTTTCGTGCCGAACACGACGTCGCTGTCCAGGAACTCCGCGCCCTCCTGGAACAGGTGCGTGATCAGCGGGGCGTACCCGTCCACGGCGAGCAGGAAGTGCACGTGGGCGGGTCGGAAGTGACTGATTCCCGTCCGTCCGACGAGATCGCCGACCGGCCCGTCCATCGGGATCGAATAGCCCTTCGGCGCGATGGTGCGCAGGCAGTACGAGCCGTCGGCGCGGGTCGTGTACCTGGCGCGCAGCCGCGCCTCGTCGATGTCCGGTAGCTGGGCCTCGTACACGCCGTCGGCGTCGGACTGCCAGACGTCGAGCACCGCGCCGCCGACCGGGATCCCGTCGATCGCCGTGACGCTCCCGCTGATGTAGAGCGGTGTGCCGGGCAGGCCGTCGGACATGTCCCCGCCGAAGTCGAGCTCCGGTGAGCCGTCGATGTGGAACGGGCCGAGCACGGTCGCCGGGGTCGCGGCCGGGTCGAGCCGGTTGTTCATCTGCACCACGAGCATGGACAGGCCCAGCACGTCCGAGGCGAGGATGAACTCCTCGCGCTTCTCGTCGCTGATCTGCCCGGTCGCCGTCAGCCACTGCATCGCGGCCATCCACTCGGCCTCGGTCAGCCGGACCTCGCGGGCGAAGTCGTGCAGGTGGCGGACCAGCGCGGTCAGCACCTCCCGGGTGCGGGGGTCGTGCGCCGTGGCCCAGCGCTCCACCGCGAGGTCGGTGATGTTCTCCTCGGTGACCAGCTTCATCGCTGCCTCCTGGCTGTGCCGGACGGTCGTGCCGCACAGTGGTCGCCCGGGCGGTGGTGGTGCGGACCGTCAGGGCCGGTACGGGTCCGGGTCGACCGGCCTGTTGTTCAGGTCGACGGACAGGAAGATGTCGTTTCCGACGGGGTGGCGGAGCTCCTCGGCGAGCTGGCCGATGAGCCCTGCCGTGCGGGCGAGCAGCGCGAACCCGCGCAACAGCTCGAGGGGGAGCCCGAGGTCGGCCAGCGCGGCGCCGCAGACCCCGGCGCCGTTGAGCGGCAGGGTCCGCCCGAGCACCTGGGGGTGGACGCGGCCGATCGCGGCGAACAGCTCCAGGTGCGGCCCGACCAGGTCCTCCTCGCGGGCGATCGCGTAGAGCCGGCGGGTGCGCGGGTCCCCGTCCTTGTGCACGTGGTGGCCGAGCCCCGGCACGAACCTCTTCGCCGCGCGCTGCTCCCGCACGGTCCGCAGGGCGATCTCGTCCCAGCCGGCGTCGTCCGTCGGGAGCTGGTCCGGCAGCCGCTCGTGCAGGAACCGCCCGCAGTCCTCGGTCACCCCGAGGAACCGCGACCCGCCGCCGAGCAGGCCCGCGGCGAGCGCGCCCTGGACCGAGTCCGGCGCGGACAGATAGGTCAGTCGGGTGACGATCGCGGTCGGGGTGAAACCGTGGTCGGCCAGCGCGGCCAGCACGGCCTCGAACACCCGGGTCTCGCCCTTGCTCGGGCGGCGCTGGGTGGCCAGCCAGAAGGCGAGCTCGCCGAACCCGACCTGGCCCATGACGTCGTCGGCCAGGTCCTGGCCGAGCAGGGTGATCGTCTCCCGTGACGCTGCGCCCAATGCCGTCGGATACCGCGCGGCGGCATGCTCCCGGACCGGTTCCTGCTGGTCAGGCATCCTCGCTCAGCCACTTCCTCAGTTCGGCGCCGTGCTCGTCGAGCTCCGGCGGGGGGAGCCGGTAGACCGCGGGCGTGGCGGAGAACCGGATCGGGTGCCGGGTGGTCGGCACCGCACGCCCACCCTCCCCGACGGGGACGACGGGATCGAGGCCGAACCGCTCGGCCATGGCGAACCCGCCGTCGATGGTCTGGATCGGGCCGGACGGCACCCCGGCCGCGGTGAGCAGCTCGAACCACTCCACGGCGGTCTTCTCCCGCAGCCGCTCCACCAGCAGCGGCCGCAGCTCCTCGCGGTTCGCGGTGCGGTCGGCGTTGCGGGCGAAGCGCGGGTCGTCGGCGACCCGGGGGATCCCGAGCACGCCGCAGAGCTTGCGGAACTGCGGGTCGTTGGCCGCGGCGACGATCAGGTCGTCGTCGGCGGTGGGGAGCGGCTCGTAGGGGAACACGCTGGGGTGTGCGTTGCCCATCCGGTAGGGCACCGTGCCGCTCGCGACCCACGCCGAGCTGTGGTTGACCAGTCCGGTCAGCGCCGAGGACAGCAGGTTGACCTCGACGTACTGCCCCTCGCCGGTGCGGTCGCGATGGCGCAGCGCGGCAAGGATGCCGATCGCGGCGTGGTTGCCGGCCATGACGTCGAAGACCGAGATCCCGGCCCGGTAGGGCGGTCCGTCCGGGTCGCCCGTCAGCGACATCAGCCCGGACATGGCCTGCACCATGAGGTCGTAGCCGGGCACGTCCCGGCCCGGGCCGGAGCCGAACCCGCTGATCGACGCGTAGATCACGGCCGGGTTGGTCTCCCGGACGGCGTCGTAGTCCAGGCCGAACCGGGTCATCCCGCCCGGCTTGAGGTTCTCGATCACGACGTCGGCACGGCGGGCGAGTTCGCGGGCGGCGGCCAGGTCCGGCTCGTCGCGCAGGTCGAGCGCGATCGAGCGCTTGCCCCGGTTGATGCCCAGGAAGTAGGTGGACACGCCCTCGCGCACCGGTGGCATCCAGGTGCGGGTGTCGTCGCCGGCCGGGCCCTCGACCTTCACCACCTCGGCACCCATGTCGGCCAGCAGCATCGTGGCGTACGGCCCGGCGAGGATCCGGGAGAAGTCCGCGACCAGCAGCCCGGCCAGGGGGCCCCCGGTCGTCGGGTCGGGCGTGCTCATCCGATGCCCTCCTGTCCGCAGGACGGACAACCGTCCGCATGCGGGATTGTTCGTCGCGTGACGGGTGCCGTCAAGCCGGGCGCGACGAGCCCGGGACCGTCACGTGCGGGACGGTCTCCAGGCGGGCGAAGTCCGCGCTGATCTCGCCGGCCGTGTGCAGCAGCAGCGGCAGGTGGTGCTCGAGCAGGTGGTCCACCGAGGTCTCGG
This sequence comes from Pseudonocardia oceanicola, assembly GCF_047200735.1. NCBI lineage: Bacteria > Bacillati > Actinomycetota > Actinomycetes > Pseudonocardiales > Pseudonocardiaceae > Pseudonocardia > Pseudonocardia oceanicola. Next base: position 16,056 of record NZ_JBJZON010000007.1, on the reverse strand, counting down.
CGGCGTGGCAGTTCACGTTGACCCCGGCGATCACCCGGCCCGACCCGTCGCGCAGCGGCGCGGCCACCGAGCGGATGCCGGGCGCCAGCTGCTCGTCGGTGAGCGCCCAGCCGCGGGCGCGCACCTCGCGCAGCACCGCGTCCCGCTCCGCGCGGTCCGGCTGCCAGCGCGGGACCAGGCCGGAGCGGGTGGGCTCGGCGAGCACGCGCTCCAGCTCGTCCGGCGGCAGGGCCGCGAGCTGGACCTTGCCCAGTGAGGTCTGCAGCGCCGGGAACCGGGTGCCGATCTGCACCGCGAGCGAGACGATCTTCGGTACGGACACCCGGGCGACGTAGACGATGTCCGAGCCGTCGAGCCGGGCGACCGAGCAGGACTCGTTCGTCCGCTCGACCAGCCGCTCGAGGTGCGGGCGGGCGATCTCCCACAGCCCGGTCGACCGCACGTAGGCCACGCCCAGGTCCAGTACCCGCGGGGTCAGTGCGAAGCCGCGCTCCTCGGCCCGGACGTAGCCGAGCTCGGCCAGGGTGAGCAGGATCCGCCGGGCCGTCGGGCGGGCCAGGTCCGCGGCGGCGGCCACCTCGGCCAGCGACATCACCGGGCGGCCCGGCCGGAACGCCGTGATGACGTCCAGCCCCCGGGCGAGGGCCTCGATGAAGTCCGGGCCCGTTCCCTCGCGTGGCATGGCCTACCCCCGTCCCGCCGCGTGCGGCGCCCACCGTAGCCCGGCCGCGTCCGCGGGCCGGACAGGCGGTACCGCGCCGGGCCCGCGCCTCGGACCCGGAGTGATTGACACCGCCGACGGGCTCGACCACAGTAGCCGCACACGGTGCTGACCGACAGGCGGACGTTGGTCCGAAGATCGCGAGGGAGCGAGCCGATGAGCGAGTCGACCGAGGGGCGCCCGATCGTCCTCCGCGGCGGGACCGTGCTGACCATGGACCCGGGCAGGCGCGTCCTCGCGGGCCACGACGTGCTCGTGACCGGCGACCGCATCGCCGCCCTCGGCGCGGACCTGGAGGTGCCCGAGGGCACCGTCGAGATCGACGCGCGCGGCGGCATCGTCATGCCGGGGATGATCGACACCCACCGGCACATGTGGCAGACGGCCATGCGCGGCTACGGCGCCGACTGGACCCTGACCCAGTACTTCGTCTGGTACTACCTGGAGTGGGGCAAGGCCTTCCGGCCCGAGGACGTGCACGCGGGCAACCTGCTCTCCGCGCTCGAGGCGCTCGACGCCGGCGTCACCACCACGGTCGACTGGTCGCACGGCCTGCAGACGGTCGACCATGCCGACGCCGCGGTCGACGCGCTGCGGTCCGTCCCCGGCCGGTTCGTGCTGGCCTACGGGAACATCCAGCAGGCCCCGGCCGAGTGGACCGCGGCGCCGGAGTTCCGCGACTTCGTCACCCGCCGGCGCGACGACCTGTTCGGCTTCCAGATGGCCTTCGACGTGACCGGCGACCCGGCCTTCCCGGAGAAGCCTGCCTTCGAGGTGGCCCGCGAGCTGGGCGCGCCGGTCACCACCCATGCGGGGGTCTGGGGGGCGACCAACGACGACGGCATCAAGCTCATGCACGAGCACGGGTTCATGACCCCGGAGACGGTGTACGTCCACGCCGCGACCCTGTCCGCGGACTCGTACCACCGGATCGCGGCCACCGGCGGATCCGTGTCGGTGTCCACCGAGAGCGAGCAGAGCGCCGGCCAGGGCTACCCGCCCACCTGGGCGCTGCGGCTGCACGGCATCCCGGTGTCGCTCTCCATGGACACCTCGGTGTGGTGGAGCGGCGACCTGTTCTCCGCGATGCGCTCCACCCTCGGCGCGGACCGCTCGCGCGAGCACCTGGAGGCGCACGCCAAGGGCGACACCGTCACCCACGCCGCGCTGCGCGCCGAGCAGGTCGTGGAGTGGGCGACGCGCGGCGGGGCCCGCGCCCTGGGCCGCGAGGCCGAGCTGGGCAGCCTCGAGGTGGGCAAGTCCGCCGACGTGGTGCTGATCCGCAACGAGCACTCGCCGGTGATGTTCCCGCTGCTCCACCCCTACGGGCACGTGGCCTTCCAGGCCCAGCGGGGCGACGTCGACACGGTCCTCGTGGGCGGGCGGATCGTGAAGCGGGCCGGCCGGCTGGTCGACGTCGACCTGGCGGCGGCCCGGGCGATGGTCGAGCGGACCGTCGAGCACCTCCGGTCCACCCTCGGCGACGAGGCCTGGACGCAGGGCATGAACCCCGACGTCCCCGAGACGAAGATCCTCGACAACCCGTACACCTACACGGACTACCAGAGCGCCGCCACGCACGGGGGGTGAGCTCGGGCGGGGACGGGCAGCGCGACGCCGGTGAGCCGCTCGGACTCGGCCCACGGCGTCCTGATGTCGGGCATCGCCGCCCACGCCACACCTACCCGCTGTCGCCCTTCGCGGTCACGGCGCGGGAGGCCGGGCACGAGGTGGCAGGACATGTGGGACACCGCCCGGGCGCTGCTCGCCCGACGGCCCGGAGATTCCACCCCACGAGCCCTCATCGGGAGGAGACCAAGGGCTCTGTGCCACCGCGCGCCGCGGGAGGACCGTCGTGGACCGTGACGACGCAATCCACGCCCGCGACCGCGCCCGTCGCGGCGACCGAGATGCTCATCGACCGCTACCTGCCCCGGTTCGACAGGACGATCGTCGAACACACCGTGGCCGAGGCGGACGTCGCCGCGACCTGGCAGGCGCTGTGCGCGCTCGACCTCGGGCGGGTGCACTCGCCCGTGACGGACGCGGCGATGTCCGCCCGGGGCCTGCCCGACCGGCTCGCCCGCGTCCGCGGCCGCCCGGCCGCCGCCCCGCCGCCGGTCCGGCTCCCCCTGCGCGGCGGACCCCCGCTGCCGGGGTGGCTGTCCCTCGGCGAGGTCGCCGGGCACGAGATCGCGCTGGGTGCGATCGGCCGGTTCTGGCGGCCCGTGATCGAGTGGTACGACGTCTCGGCGATGACACCGGAGGAGTTCGGGGCCTTCGCGGACCCGGACTGGGGCAGGATCGCCGCGAACTTCTCGCTCCGCCCCTACGGCACGTCGCGCACGCTGATCTCGTACGAGGCCCGCACCCTGGTCCCCGAGCCGGACGCCGCCCGCCGGTTCACCCGGTACTGGACCCTCGTGCGTCCCTTCGTCGGCCACATCATGCGCGCCGCGCTCGCCACCGTCGCCGCGGACGCGGTGCGCGGGTCGTCGGCCTGACGGAGCCGCCCTCGCCCGGTCCCGGTGCGCAGGCCGAGCGCGTGAACTCGCAGGTGCCTCGGCCCTGGACGGTAGGGAGGCCACGGCCGTCCACCCAGCACCGCAGGACGTCGTGGGTGCCCTCGGTGTCCCGGCCCGGCTGTCGCGCGTGAACGGCGCTCGAACCCGCGGCCGGTGGTGGCGCCCGTCGAGCCTGCGACGGTCGGCGCCCCTGCGAACGCGGGCTCCGTCTGCGCCCCGGCCCTCGAGGGCACCCGCCTCGGCGCCGTCCGCACCCCACACCGGCGCCGTCGCCGACCTCGTCATGGTGAGCGCGATGGCCGTCATGCTGCTGACGATGATCTGACCCGGCGCAATGGCCGGGTCACCGGATGCGCGACGAGGCGCAACGACGACGGACCACGGTCACCCCTGAGGCTCCCGCGGCGTGCGGGCGCCCCGGCGGGAACGAGGGACAGTGGTCGATGCGAGCGCGACACGCCAGGCCGGAGGAACCGGCGACGTCCCGGAAGGCCGGATCGGCTTCCGCCGCGCAGTGCTGGTGCTGGGCGTCCTCAGCTGGCTCGGCCCCTTCTCCCTCGACGCCTACACTCCCGCCTTCCCCGCCATCGCCGACGACTACCGGACCGACGCCGCGGCCGTCCAATTGACGCTGACCGCGCTGGTCGTGGGCCTCGCGGTTGGGCAGCTGGTGTGCGGTGCGCTGACCGACGCCTACGGCCGCCGCCGTCCGCTGCTGTGGAGCCTGGTCGCCTACGCACTCGCGACGGCCGGGTGCGCGATCGCCCCGGACGTCTGGACCTTGACCGCGGCCCGGTTCGCGCAGGGCGCCACGGTCGCGATGGCGATGGTGGTCGGACGCGCGGCGGCGCGGGACCTCTTCGAGGGCCGCACCCTTGCCCGCTGCTACTCCGCCATCTCCGCGGTGACCGCGATCGCGCCCGCCGTCGGCCCGCTCGTCGGGTCCCAGCTGCTGCTCGCGGGATCCTGGCGGTGGATCTTCGTGGCGGTGACCGGGATGGCAGTCGGGGCGCTGGTGCTCTCGGCGCTCCTGCTGCCCGAGACCGCGCCTCCGCGTGAGCGGGTCCGGGCGGGAGCCCAGCTGCGTGAGTCCCTGGCCGCGTTCGGCGGATTGCTGCGCAGCGCGGGGTTCCGACGGACGGCGCTGACCCTCGGCCTGTCCAGCGCGGTCGGGCTCACCTACGTGGCCGGGGCGCCGTTCCTGCTGCAGGAGGGGTTCGGCCTGACCCCGAGCCAGTTCGGCCTGGTCTTCGTGGGCAACGCGCTCACCCTGGTGGTGGCCGCGACGATCAGCTCGCGCCTGTCCGGCCGGGTCGGCCCGCGGGCGGTGGCCCGCGCAGGGCTCGCCCTGCAGCTGCCCGCGACGGTGCTGTCGCCGGTCCTCGTGCTCGCCCACGTGCCCGTCGGGTTCGTGCTCGGGGCACTCGCGGCGATGGTCCTGGCCCACGGCCTCGTCCAGCCGAACCTGCTCACGCTGGGGATGCAGTCCGAGCCCGACCGGGCCGGGAGCGCCTCCGCCCTGCTCGGGATCGCTCAGTTCGTGTTGGGTGGGATCGCTGCGCCGCTGATCGCGACGCTGGGGATCGACATCGGCGTGGCCATGACCGGCGGCATGGTCGCGCTCTGCGCCGCGGCCTGTCTGGCGGCCGTCCGGCTGCCGGGTGCGCGCGGCCGGCGCAATGGACGCGTTGCCGTACCGATCCTCCCGGGTCACGGGCCGACGGTGCACTGATCCTCATGTTCCACATGGGTTGGTTCCTCAGCTACGCCGTGCAGGCCTGGCGGGCCCCGTTCTCCGGGCGGGCCGAGACGGACTGGATGGACCCTGGGCTCTACGTCGACACCGCGCGGTCGCTGGAGCGCGCCGGCTTCGACTACCTGATGTTCGAGGACGGCTCGTTCATCCCCGACGCCTTCGGCGGCTCCGCGAAGTGGTCTCTGGCCAACGCGATGACCGCGCCGAAGCACGATCCGCTCGCGCTGGTCGCCACCGTCGGCGCGGCGACGAGCCGCATCGGCGTGATCGCCACGATCACGACCACGTTCTACCCGCCGTTCCTCGCCGCCCGCCTGCTCACCACGCTGGACCACATCACCGACGGTCGCGTCGGTCTGAACCTGGTGACCTCGCACAACGTGCGGACCGCCCAGAACCACGGGCTCGTCGAGCAGATCGAGCACGACCAGCGTTACGCCATGGCGAGCGAGTGGATGGACGCCGTGTCCGCGCTCTGGGACTGCTGGGACGACGACGCCTTGGTCATGGACTCCGAGACCGGGGTGTTCGCCGACCACACAAAGGTCCGGCGCGCGGACTTCGCGGGCGAGCACTACCGCACCCGCGGCCCGCTCAACGTCCCGCCCGGACCGCAGCGCCGCCCCGTCGTCTGCCAGGCGGGCGGCTCGCCGGCGGGCCGGGACTTCGGCGCCCGGCACGCGGACACGATCATCGCCCAGGCCTACTCGGTCGAGGACATGAAGGCCTACCGCGCGGACATCGACGCCCGCGCCAGGGCCGCCGGCCGCGACCCCAGGGAGATCAAGGTCCTCTTCCTCGCCACCTTCACCTTCGGGGACACCGCCGGGCGGGCGGAGGAGAAGCGGCGGGCGAAGGAGGCGGTCGCCGCTGCGTCGATCGAGCCCAAGCTCGCTTCGCTGTCCTTCGCCAGCGGCATCGACTTCGGGGCATTCCCGCTCGATGAGCCCCTGCCGCAGATCCACACCGACGCCGCGCAGAGCGTCACTGCGCTGCACCTGCGCGGTACCGACGGCATGACGCTGCGCGAGATCGCGTCCCGCCGGATGACCGGAGCAGTGGAGTTCACCGGCACCCCGGACGGCGTCGCCGCGCAGATGGGCGAGGCCATGGCCGAGGCGGGCGGGGACGGCTTCCTGGTGCAGGCCCCGATCACCCGGCGGATCGTGGCGGAGATCGCCGATGGCCTGGGGCCTGCCCTGCGCAGGCGTGGCCTGATCCGGGACGGCTATGCCCACCCCACCCTCCGCGAGAACCTCCTGGCCTTCTGATGAGTCCCTCGACCTGGAAGAACGCGTTCGTGTCGGAGTGGCGCAATGGGGTTGGAACCACGAACGGCGTCACCGGTAACCGACAGCGACTGGAATCGGTGACGTACCGGACGGAGGGGATCTGACGTGTTTCACATGGGGTGGTTCCTCGGCCTCGGCTTCGGGGTCTACGGCTGGAACCAGACCTGGTCGGGCAACGTGCCGGCCGACGTCGGCAGGCCCGGTCTGTTCGCGGACATGGCGGCCTCGCTCGAGCGAGCCGGGTTCGACTACATGATGCTCGAGGACTCCTCGGTCGTGCCGGACGTCTACGGCGGCTCGATGGAGCACTCGCTGCGCACCGGGATCGTCCGCTTCGACCCGGTGCCCCTGGTTCCGCTGCTGGCGTCCCGGACGTCGAGGATCGGGATCATCGCCACCGTTGCGACGACCTTCTACCCGCCCTTCCTCGCGGCCCGGCTCTTCAGCACGCTCGACCACGTCACGAAGGGTCGGGTCGGCATCAACCTGGTCACCGCGAGCCCGCACGCCGCGGCGCAGAACTACGGGCTCGACAAGCACGTCGAGCACGACCTCCGCTACACGATGGCAGCGGAGTGGATGCAGCTCGTCGGCGAGCTGTGGGACTCCTGGGAGGACGGCGCGCTGCGGATGGACGAGGCCGCCGGCGTCTTCGTCGACCACGAGAAGGTTCATCCGGTCCACTTCGAGGGCCGGTTCCACAGGTCTCGCGGGCCGCTCAACACGCTGCCGGGTCCGCAGCGGCGTCCGGTCGTCTGCCAGGCGGGCGGGTCCCCCGCGGGCCGCGAGCTCGCTGCCGCGCACGCGGACACGGTGGTGTCGGCGGTCGTCGGGGTGGAGGCGATGAAGGAGTACCGCGAGGACATGTCGCGCAGAGCGATCGCGCACGGCCGCGGGCCGGAGGACATCAAGATCCTCTTCCTGGTCGACCCGGTGCTCGGGGACACCGACCGCGCGGCCCGGGAGCGCAAGCAGCGCCGCGAAGAGGCCCACGCCGCGAACCTCGAGGGTGCGCTCGCCGGGATGTCCTACGTGAGCGGCATGGACTTCTCGAAGTTCGACCCCGATGCCCCGCTGCCGGACATGTCCGGCAGCAACGGTCACCAGAGCACCGTGGCGGACTACGCGAAGGCAGGCGGCGGCGGGCGCACCCTGCGCGAGGTCGCCGCCACCCGCCGTGTCGTCGAGTCCATCGAGCTGGTCGGCTCGGCCGAGACCGTGGCCGCGCAGATGCAGGAAGCCATGGAGTACGCGGGCGGGGACGGCTTCCTGATCGGCTCTGCGCCCACGCGACGGACCATCGCCGAGATCGCCGACGGGCTCGCGCCCGTCCTGCGTCGCCGCGGTCTGATCCGCGACGGCTACCCCCACGACTCCTTCCGCGAGAACCTGCTCGCCTACTGAGAGAGGCCTCACCTGATGTTCCACATGGGATGGTTCCTGACCACCGGGTTCGGTGTCTACGGCTGGGACACGCCGTGGTCGGGCAACGTGCGCGACGACGTCGGTCGGCCGGACCTGTTCATCGACGCGGCGACCTCGCTGGAGCGAGCCGGGTTCGACTACATGATGTTCGAGGACTCCTCGGTCCTCCCGAACATCTTCGAGGGGTCGTTCGAGAGCTCCGTCGGCCGTGGCCAGACGATCCGCTTCGACCCGATGCCGCTGATGCCGCTCGTCGCGCAGGCCACGACACACATCGGGCTCATCGCCACGGCCGCGACGACCTTCTACCCGCCGTTCCTCGCGGCGCGGCTCTACCAGACGCTGGATCACCTGACGAAGGGGAGGATCGGGGTCAATCTGGTCACCGCGAGCCCGCACGCCGCGGCGCAGAACTACGGGCTCGACAAGCACGTCGAGCACGACAAGCGCTACGAGATGGCGGACGAGTGGATGCGCGCGGTCACCGCGCTCTGGGACACCTGGGAGCCCGACGCCCTGCGGCTCGACGAGCGCTCCGGCGTCTTCGCCGACCACGAGAAGGTCCACACCGCGGACTTCGTGGGCGAGTTCTACTCGACCCGCGGGCCGCTGAATCTCCCGCCCGGCCCGCAGCGCCGTCCGGTGGTGTGCCAGGCGGGCGGGTCCGGTGCGGGCCGCGACCTCGGGGCAGCGCACGCCGACACCATCGTCTCCGCGGTGGTCGGGGCGGACGCGATGAAGGAGTATCGCGACGACATCTCGCGGCGCATGATCGAGCACGACCGCAAGCCGCAGGACGTCAAGGTCATGTTCCTGGTCTCGCCCATCCTCGGGGAGACCGAGGAGGAGGCCCAGGAGAAGAAGGCCGCGATGCGGGCCGCCCAGAAGGCGAACGTCCGGGCTGCGCTCGCCGGGATGTCCTACTTCACGAGCATGGACTTCTCGAGGTTCGACCTCGACGCCCCCATGCCGGACCTGTCGAAGAACAACGGCCACCAGAGCACGATGGCCGACATGGCCAGATCGGGCCGGACGTTGCGTGAGATCGCGGAGAACCACCGGACGATCGAGTCCGTCGAGCTGGTCGGCACACCGGACTCCGTGGCCGTTCAGATGAAGGAGGTCATGGACCACGCCGGCGGGGACGGCTTCCTGATCGCGAGCCCCGTCACGCGCAAGAACGTGAGTGAGATCGCTGACGGTCTGGCCCCGGCGCTGCGGAAGCGCGGTCTCATTCGGAGTGACTACCCGCACGCCACCTTCCGGGAGAACCTCCTCGAGTTCTAGGCGGGCACAGGGCGCCGAAGGGAGCACGATGACCAGCGCGAGCGCGGACGCGATCGAGCAGGGTCGGATCGAACACGCGCGGCACTGGCGCCGCCGCAGGCCCCACCGGCGGGTCGCACCCCGCCGCGCCTACGAACAGCTCCGGTCGAGCATCCGCGTGGGCAGCGTGAGACCGGACGAGCAGCTCGCGGAGACGCTGCTCGGGGAGCAGCTGGGGGTGAGCCGCAACTCGATCCGGGCCGCCCTCCAGATGCTCGCGGTGGAGGGCCTGGTCGAGCGTCGGACGAAGACCGGGACCCGGCTCTCCCAACGCATCGTCGAGATCCCCGTCGGCGAGGTGCTGCCACGGGACGCGGGCGAGTACCCGGCGATCACCGTGCAGGAGCTGGGGCACGCCGTGGTGCGGCCGCCGGAGACGGTCCGGGTCCGGCTCGGGATCCCGGACCAGCCGGTCCTGGAGGTCGAGCAGCTCGCGGTGTGGCAGGGCGAGCCCCTCTACGTCCGCACCGGGTACTTGCCGCTGCGTGAGGACGCCGAGGTCATCCTCGCCAGGATGGCCGAGCTGCACGCGGACCTGCGGTCGTTCACGGACAGCTTCCGGTATCTGTTCGGCCGACCACCCGGACGCTGGGAGTGTGCGGTCGAGGCGATACCGGCGGTCACTCGGCTCGCCGGTCTCCTCGAGTTGGCGGCGGGCCGCCCGGTGCTGCTGCGCGAGCTCGTGATGTACGACGACCTCGGCGCCGTGCGGGAGTTCAGCTACACGCACCTGCGCGGCGACCGGGCCGCGCTCTCGACCACGGCGCGTCACTGACCAGTGACGATCCGGACCTTCCGGTGGCGCAATGGACCGGTTACCTGGCGCTCCGATCACGGGCAACATCGCGCTCGGAGGATTTCGGCACGCGGACGACACCCACTGAGGGCGCCTACGGCAGCCTCCCTCGTCACCTCCCCGGCGCACTCCGGGGTTCACACGAGAGGCGGATGCGATGATCACGTCCACTCTACCGGCCGGGTCCCGAGCGGGCGTGGCGGAGGTGGCCGGAACGGAGGACCCGAGATCCTCCGCACTGCTCGAGGTCACAGAGCTCACCGTCCGCTACGGCGGCGCCGCGGCCCCGGCCGTCCGGTCGGCGAGCTTCACGATCGGCCGCGGCGAGCGCGTCGCGCTGGTGGGGGAGTCCGGGTCCGGCAAGAGCACCCTGGGCATGGCGGTTGCGGGCTTCCTGACCGCGCCGGGTGCGGAGGTCTGCGCGGAGCGGATCGCGTTCGAGGGCGATCCCGTCGTCCGGCCCGCGGGCTCCCGGATCCCGGTCCGCACCGCCGGGATCTCGATGGTCTTCCAGGACGCGATGACCTCGTTGGACCCGGTGGCCACGATCGGCAGCCAACTGCGGACGGTGCTCGGCGCCGTCGAGCGACTGCCGCGACGGGCCGCCGTCGCGCAGGCCGAGGAGTGGCTGCACCGGGTCGGGCTCACCGACACCCGGCGCGTCATGCGGGCGCGGCCCTATGAGCTCTCCGGCGGCATGCGGCAGCGGGTGATGATCGCGCTCGCGCTGTGTGGCAGGCCCCGGCTCGTCATCGCCGACGAGCCGACGAGCGCGCTCGACGCGTCGTTGGCCAAGGCCACCATGGAGCTGTTGCTGGAGCTGTCCCGGGACCTCGGGACCTCGCTGCTGATCGTCAGCCACGACATCCACCTGTGCGCCGCGTACTCGGACCGGATGTTCGTGATGTACCACGGCGAGATCGTCGAGCAACTGCGGTCGGTGAGCGCCCTCGCGGACGCCCGCCACCCGTACAGCACCGGGCTGCTGCAGTGCGTCCCCACCCTCGACGACGCGCGCCGGGACACCCTTCCCACCCTCGACGAGGTCATGGCCCGGGCCGCCCTGCCCGAGGTGCGCGCGGGATGAACGACGACGCGTACCTGGAGGTGTCCGGGGTCACCAAGTGGTACGGCTCCACCCGGCACCGGCACACCGCCGTCGACGGTCTGGAGCTGGTCGTGGACCGCACGAGCCGCACCGGCGTGGTCGGGGAGTCCGGTTCGGGGAAGTCGACCCTGTCCCGGCTGCTCATCGGCCTGGAGCGCCCCTCGTCCGGAACCGTGGCCTTCAACGGCGTGCCGCTGCACCACATGCTGCGCAGCCGCACGGGCCGCACGACGTTCCGCCGGGCCGTGCAGTTCGTGGGACAGGACACGACGTCCTCGTTCGATCCCCGACGCCGGCTGCTGGACTCGCTCACCCGCCCCCTGCGAGACCTGCACCAGCTGAGTCCGGCCGAAGCGACGACCGCCGTGCTCGAGACGATCGTGTCCCTCGGTCTCCCCGAGGAGCTGGCCCACCGGTACCCCGCGCAGGTCTCCGGCGGTCAGCGACAACGGTTCGCGCTGGCCCGCTGCCTCGCGGTCCGACCGCAGATCCTGATCTGCGACGAGGTCGTGTCCGCACTGGACGTGTCGGTCCAGGGGGCGATCCTCAACCTGCTCAAACGGTACTGCGCCGAGCAGGAGGCGGGGCTGTTCTTCGTCTCGCACGGGTTGCCGGCGACGGCGTTCGTGGCCGACCGGATCATCGTCATGCACCGCGGCACGATCGTTGAGCAGGGCACGGTCGACGAGGTGCTCGACCACGCGCAGCACCCCTACACACGCAGCCTGCTCGAGGCCCACGAGGTGGGCTCGGCCCTGCGGGTAGCGTCATGAGTGCCGTGCTGGACGGGCTGCGCCACCAGCGCTGGTGGATCGCCCGGGTCGCGGCACTGCCGCTGCACCTACTGGTGTTCGTGATCGCGACGTTCTTCCTGGTCCGCGCGGTGCCCGGCGATCCCGTGCTGATCTTGCTGGGGCAGAACTACACCCCGGAGACCTACGCCGCGATGCAGTCGCAGCTCGGGTTGGACGGCTCGCTGCTCGCTCAGCTCGGGAACTACCTCGCGAACGTGGTGCGCCTCGACCTGGGCGAGTCGCTGATGACGGGCAGGCCCGTGCTCACCGAGATCCGAGACCGGCTCCCCGCCACCCTGGAGCTGGCCTTCCTCGCGCTGGTCTGCGCGATCGTGGTCAGCATCGCGGCGGCCTACTTCGTGGTCATGAAGCCGGCGAACCCGGTGTCCCGGGTGCTGCGCGGCTACGCCCGCGCGGCGGGGGCGATCCCCGAGTACGTGCTCGCGATCATCGCCATCTTCGTGTTCTACGCAACGCTGCAGTGGGCGCCGGCCCCGGTGGGGCGGCTGGCGATCGAGGTGATCTCCCCACCCTCGGTCACCGGCTTCCCGCTGGTCGACGCCCTGATCGACGGCAATCCGGAGGCATTCACCTCCATCCTGGGGCACCTGGTTCTTCCGGTGGGCGTGATGGTGCTCGCCCAGTCCGCGCTCCTGGTGAAGCTGCTGGTCCATGGTCTGGAGGAGCAGCTCGACGCCCCACCGACGCTGTTCCGGATCGCCTCCGGCGCTCCGCGTCGCGCGGCGGTCGCCAGTGCCTTCCGCCGGGCAGCCCCGCCGGTCGTGACGATGGCGGGGACGCTGTTCGGCTACATGCTCGGCGGCGCCGTCGTGCTGGAGAGCCTCTTCGGGTTCACCGGTATGGGCCAGTACGCGGTGGATGCGATGAACACCGGCGACGTGATCGCCACCCAGGGCTTCCTGCTGGTCATCGCCGCGCTCGCGCTCGTCGTGTTCCTGGTGGTGGACCTGCTCAACATGATCGTGGATCCGCGGCGCAGGCCCGGCGTCGGGGCGGAAGGGAACTAGAGATGGCGACCCTCGCTGTATCCGAGCCGGCCACCACCCCGCAGACCACCGTCCTGCTGCGCACCTGGTGGCCGCTGCTGCCCATGCTCCTCATCATGGCGATCGGCCTGGTCGGTCCGCTGTTCGTGCCCCACGACCCGGAGCGCGTCGTCGGGGACAGCTCCGTCGCGCCGAACGGCGAATTCTGGTTCGGCACCGACGCTTCAGGGCTCGACGTCTTCTCCCGCACGATCGTCGCCACTCGGGTCAACCTGCTCATCGCGCTGGCCGTGGCGGTGCTCGCCACCCTGATCGGCAGCGCAGTGGGCCTGGTCATCGGGATGAACGAGGCCCGTCGTGGCCCGCTGGGCTGGCTCGCCCGGGGCGGCGCCCGCGTCGTCGACCTCGCCGAGGCGGTACCCGCCGTGCTGCTCGGCCTGGTGGTGATCGCGCTGTTCGGGGCCACACCTTGGACGCTGACCGTCGCGCTCGCCTTCATCCTCTCGCCGATCCAGATCCGGCTCGTTCGCACCGAGGTGCTGCGGGTGCGCAAGGAGGCCTACCTCGACGCCGCCCGGATCGGCGGGGCCACCGAGTGGGCGCTGACCCTGCGGCACGTGCTGCCGAACTCGGTGCGGCCCGCCTGGGAGAACGCCTCGGTGGTCTTCGCGGTCAGCATCATCGTGACAGCCGCGCTCGGTTTCGTCGGCGTCGGGCTGCCGCCGCCCACGCCCGAGTGGGGGTCGATGTTGTCCGCCGGCGCCCAGGACGCCGTCGTCGGCCGGTGGTGGGCCGCCACCTTCCCCGCGCTCGCCCTCGCGAGCACCGTCGCCGCCTTCGCCGGTGGCACGGCCGCCCTGCTCAAGCGGCTGCGTTAGTCCCCGCCCCCGCAGTATCCCCGCGCTCGTCCCCGCTGTTGCCCCCCTCCAGGAGACACCCATGTCCCGACCATCCACCCGACTGCGCGTGCTGGCGGCCGTCGCGGCCGTCGCCGCCCTGGTGACCGCCTGCGGCGGCAGCTCCGGATCCGGCGGAGGCGACGGCTCGACGATCGTCGAGGCCGTCGCGGCCGTGCCCGGCGGCCTCGCGTTCGACGCGAAGCCAGGCGGGTACGAGGCCTTCGAGTACACCCTGCTCACCGGCGCGACCCTGATCCGCAACCCGTACGTCCAGGCGTCGGACGACCCCAACGCCAAGACCCAGGATCTCTACGCCTTCGAGGGCGTGCTGGCCGAGCGCTACGAGCTGAGCCCCGACCAGAAGACCTTCACCTTCCACCTGCGCCAGGGCGTCCTCAGCCAAGCGGGCAACCCGTTCAACGCCGACGACGTCATCTACTCCTACCAGCGCAAGTGGAAGACCGCGAGCATCGCGAAGGCGATCTCGTTCCCCGCGATCGCGGACCCGGACACCCAGCTCAAGAAGATCGACGACTACACCGTGTCGTGGACCGTGGCCGAGGTCGGGCACGGCTTCCCGCTACTCGCGGTGATCTCGAAGATCAGCGGCGAGATCTACGACAAGGAGTTGCTCGAGCAGCACGCCACGGCGGACGACCCCTACGCCGTGAACTGGTCGAACACGAACGGCAACTTCGGGTTCGGGCCGTACATCATGGAGTCCTACCAGGACGGACAGCAGATCACCTACCGGGCCAACCCGAACTACCCGCTGGGTAGGCCCGCCACGGAGCGGATCATCCAGCGCGTGGTGCCGGACGCTGCCAACCGGGCCTCGCTGGTCCGCAACGGTGACGTCGACGTAGCGGTGCAGCTGCGCCCGTCGGACGTCCAGGACCTGAGCACGACCCAGGGCGTCACCACGTTCACGGCCGACACCAACAACTTCCTCTGGGCCTTCATGCAGACCCAGACCGCGCCGTTCGACGACGTCCGGGTGCGGCAGGCCATGTTCAAGGCGATCCCGTACCAGCAGATCATCGACCAGGTCTACAAGGGACGGGCCAATCCCGTCGTCGGGTTGCTCAATCCGCAGGCGCCCAACTACGTCTCCACCGGGCTCGTCGACCAGGACTACGACCCGGAGGGCGCCAGGGCGCTGCTCGCCGAGGCCGGGCACACCGCCCCGGTGCCGATCACGATCCTGATGAGCAACGCCGTGCCTGACCTGCAGGAGGCGGCGGTCCAGATCCAGTCCTTCGCCACCGATGCCGGCTTCGCCGTCACCCTCGATGTGGTGCCGCCCGCGGTGTTCCAGGAGCGGCAGAACAGCAAGCAGTTCCAGATGATGATGATGCGCGACATGTCGGTGTCCTACGAGTCGCCGCCGTACAGCCTGCTCCTGGCCTACAACGAGACCGTCGACGCCCGGAACTCCACGATGTGGCGCGACCCGGCGTACTACGAGGCGGTGAAGAAGGGCGTCTCGGCGGGCGATGCGCTCTCCCCGGAAGCCATGGCCTATTGGAACCAGGCCGAACAGGTCTGGCAGGCGGGACGCCCGCAGGTGCAGATCGCGAAGGCCCAGCCGCTGATGGCCTTCGCCAACGGCGTCACCGGTTTCGTGCACCGCACGGACAACGTGCTCGACTTCAGCGTGATGTCCAAGCCCGCGAGCGACTGACGGTCCCGGGGTCGCCGGGTCGGGAGTGCACCCGGCCCGGCGACTCTCCGTCGGAAAGGAGGGGCCGTGGAGCCCCGGTGCGTCAGTGACCTGCGGGTGCCGCTGGGGGAGCTGATCCCGCCGGAGCTCAGCGCCCGCACCGGCGACCAGCGGATCGAGGTGCGGGAGATCGAGCACGCGATCGTTGACGCCACGCCGTACGTGCGGGAGCGACTCGAACGCGTCGAGAGCCAGATGTTCATGCTGGAACAGCTGGTGAGCTACGGGGACGAGCCGCTCTACGTGCGGGTCGGCTACCTGCCGGTCGACGTCCCCCGGCTGTCCGCGAGGGTGATCGAGATCGATCGGGGGGCGCGGATCCCGCCGCTCGGCAAGGTCTTCGAGTCCCTCTACGGTGTGCCGTTCGGCGGGCACGAGACCGTGGTCGAGGCGGTTCCGTGCGAGCCGCGCACCGCAAGGTTGCTCGGGGTGCCCGAGGGCGACCCGATCCTGCTCAGGGAGATGCTCACCCGCGACGCGGACGGGGTGCCGTGGGAGCTCAGCTACACGCACTACCGTGGCGACATCCACACCCTCGTCTCCGAGGGGGCCCCATAGAACGTTCCTGCTCCGGCCGGACGCCGAGAACTGGCCTGAGGGCGGCGAGACCGACCTCATGGAGATCTCCGATTCCAGCCAGCCGCCAGTACGAGACACCGATGCCGGCGCTCACGCCCGGCCGGG